>NZ_DFUB01000005.1:211241-212386 GCF_002379575.1 Flavobacterium sp. UBA4197 | reverse complement strand
AATACTATTAGTTTCTTTCTTTTTATCCTGTAAAGCACAGGTTATAGTACCACTTGCAAGTGATAGTGATATGGCATATAATAGTGGAACTTACAATAAGGATGTAGATAACGATTTTGATAAATATGTTGGAACCTGGAAGCACCAACAAGGTAATACATCATTAAAAATAGTATTAAAAAAAATAACATTTGATCATTTTGTGACTGAATATAAAAATTATTACCAGGATATTTTGGTTGGTGAATATCAATATATTGAAAACGGAATTGAAAAAGTCAATACTTTACAGCAAATGGAGTTAATGCCTTCAGAAGCAAGTGGCTATAATATCTCTGGAAATTTGATCATCGGCAAGAATACATATCCAAAATGTTCTGAATGTAATTTAAATGAAAGAAGAATAAAACTACGATATAGAGATCCTGAAAGGAAATATTTAAGTAATGCTATTGTTTTGCGATACAAAAATGAAAATGGCGCAGAGAAGATAATTGCTAAAATCTATAAAAGTGATGGTTCATTTATGCAGCCTGATGGCTCCCCTGATGAAATGCGGGTTCCTTACGGTGAATATGTTTTGACAAAACAACCGTAATGAAAAGCATATTGATAATACTGTTAGTCTCTTTCCTTTTATCCTGTAAAGCACAGGTCATAGTACCTCTTGCGGATGATAGTGATTTGGCGTTTACAAACGGAACCTATAATAAAGATGTTAACAATGATTTTGATAAATATGTGGGAACGTGGAAGTTTCAACAAGGAAATATGTCTTTGACTTTTGTGTTAAAAAAGATAACGTTTACGTACTACCAAAAAATGAATTATTATGAAGATTTGCTAATAGGTGAATATAAATTTATTGAAAATGGTAATGAAAAGGTAAATACGTTAAACCAGATTATTAATCCACCAGCGAAGACAGGAGATCATAATATTTGGGGAAATTTATTATGGACAAACAATTTATATCCAAAGTGTAACGATTGTTTAGAAAACGAAAGAAGGGTGAAACTATCCATTACTGATCCATTAAGAAAATATCTTGAGAATGCTGTTATTCTACGTTACAAAAATGAAAATGGAACAGAGAAGATAATCGCTAAAATCTATAAAAGTGATGGTTCATTTATGCAGCCTGA
>NZ_DFUB01000005.1:0-211199 GCF_002379575.1 Flavobacterium sp. UBA4197 | reverse complement strand
AAGCGGTACCTATAATAAGGATGTAGACAATGATTTTGGTAAATATGTAGGAACGTGGAAGTTTCAACAAGGAACTACATCATTAATAATTGTTCTAAAAACAAAACTGAATTACTATTATTCTACAAAAAACTATTATAAGGATATTGTAATAGGAGAATATCGTTATATTGAAAATGGGACTGAGAAAATTAACACTTTAAATCAATTAGGACAGGCACAGGCTACAGCAGGAGATTACAATATTTCAGGAAGTTTAATAATATACGGAACTACTTATCCTAAATGCGATGATTGTGGTTTGGATGAACGAAGAATTAAATTAGCGATTAAAGATCCTGAACGAACTTATTTGATAAATGCAATTGTATTACGATATAAAAATGAAAATGGTACAGAAAAGATAATTGCAAAAATCTTTAAAAACGGTACTTCATTTATGCCGCCAGATAATGCTCCGGATGAAATGCGGGTTCCTTACGGTGAATATGTTTTGATAAAACAGCCGTAATGAAAATACCTTTTTGATTACTACTAAAACGATTCTCTAAGAAACCGTTTCAAAAAGTTCTTTTGTTCTTTTATAGCCACGGTAATTACTAAATCCGGACAGGTAGATCAGTTCGATTTCCGGAAGGTCGGCATAGGCAGGATCTTCCCGCATGATTTCCAGTTCCGCTATACGGCATTTGTTAATGTAAGCACTAAAATTCATGTTGTAATTGGTATTGATAAAGGCAGAAAGATAGCTGCGGTTGGTACCCAGTTCCAGTGTCAGATCCGTAATTTTCAGCTTAGGTTCCAGATAGGGTTTCTTTTCATGAATATATTTTTCAAAATGCTGCCGGTCGATATTGGTTTTGCTATTGTCCTTGTCTTTATCTTTCGCTTTAAATTGCTTGACCACAATATTTTCTGTGAGCAGTATAAAATTATTGGTAAAGATATTGTAGCACATAACCACATTTAAAAATATGGTAAAAAAATTAGGCAGAATAATCAGCAAATACTCTGTTGTACTACCGCTTTTAGAGAAATAATACAATAGCGGAACCGGTAACAGGATAATGATACACAGGAATATCTGATAGACCCATCGCAGGGAAGTCTGCCCGATATCGGCAGAGTAATTAATGATGTTCTCCTGATATTTCCGGGTTCTTTTAACCGATAACAACAGGTAAAAAATCCCGATCACTGCCCGGATAAAAAAACGAAAACTGTCAAAAGCCGAAAACCATTCGTATTCTTCAACAAAGAAAACCCTTTTTTCTACCAGTAACAGCTTTACATCCAGCGGGATAAAAGTGAGCCACAAGGTGTGTACGATATACAGGATAATGGGAAAAACATAGTGCAGTATCGGGAAAGGCTCCTGTTTCCGTACTCGGGTGAGCTTAAAAATAATATGGTATAGCATTACAGGAAGCAGCAAACTGGACAGGAAATCAATCGAAACCATATACAAATAAGCCATTCTGTTAAAATAGTATAAAGCCATAATAATAAAGAACAGTCCTAACAGGGTATAGAAAAATACCAGCAGCCGGATGAGCCTTCTCAGTTGAGCGGTATTGGTTTTGTTTAATTTAAACAATAGCAGTACAATACAGAACAACGCTGAAAAGACAGGTGCCGAAAAAGACATGATCAGTATGGTATTCTTTAAATCCATCTTTTAAAAATTAGTATTGGTCGTTTACAGGATTATTATCGGAATCTTCCGCTTTTTTCACCCTCAGGTAATTTCGGAAACTTCCAAAACCGGCTTCTGCGACCAGTTCTGCAATATCCCTGTCTTTATTTTGAGGCAGCCGGGCAAGCCGTTTGACTTCCATTAACCGCCAGTTATTGACATAATTGCTAAAATTCATGCCATAGGTTTTATTAATAAAAGTGGAGAGATAGGTCCGGTTTACATGGAATGGAAAGATTAAATCCGTGATTTTAAACTGAGGATCCAGGTACGGCTTGTTTTCTTTAAAGTACTTTTCAAATTCAGACTGCACAATCAGCCGCTCTCCTAAAGCCATGGCTTCTTTTTCAGAAATATCCCGTTTTCGTTTCCTCTTTTTGATTTGCAGTACATTGCCGGAAGTAACCAGTATAGTCTGGGTTTGCTTCGGGGTATACAGCAGGTAATTGCGCTGGATAATATTATAAACTATAAGTATGTGCTGTAACGGTGTCGAAATAAATGAAATGAGTAACGCGAAATTCCTGATATGAAAAACAAGGTCTATAATAAAAACAACGAAAAACAGGACTCTCAAACCAATTACTAAGGACAGCCAGTGCATGGATTCCCATTTCTCTTTTCCGTATTGCAGGATAATGCTTTGGCGGTATTGATAAACCCGTTTTACACACAAACCGATATAGATTATCATATAGACAATAGTGGAAATAACGATATACGGACGCAGGAATATAAAAGCATCTTTTCGGGGTATAAACGATTCCGGATCATGGATATAGTGAGCAAAGGTGATAACAGACACTATCACAAAGAGAATACAGGGAATCAGGTAATGAAAAAGAGGAATGGTTTTCCGTTTGCCCAAAGGCGTTAAGGCATAAATAAAATTATAAAAAACAACATTGATGGTTTGTAAAACAAGGCAATACAAAGGGATGATATACCGGAGTGTTTGCTGTAGCGATACATAGATCTCAAACTTAAACCATAAGAAAATCATCATCAGAAAATAGCAAACCAACAGCTTTTTAATGGTGTTTTCAACCGGGGTAAGCTTATCCTGATAGGAGACAAAAAAAATGGCACCACATGTCAGTGAAGAAAAAATAGGAACTGAGAGCAATATGACATCAAAAATCTTCATGAACAGATCAGAATATTACGTAAATATAAATTTTTTTGAGACAAAATGTAAATTTTTTGTTAAAAAATAATGTTTGTAAGTAACTGTTTTTCAAGTAGTTAAAATTATTTTTTTACTTATTTGAAAATATTTTACAATTTGTCACTTGAAGTGTTTATGATTTTGCAGGTAGTTTCTTTTTAAAGGCTATAGTTTTGTTAAAGAAATAAGCTCTTTACGTATTTATACTGAACAGTATTGTAAGTAAATACCTTTATGTTTTATTACGTATTTACAGGTAATAAAATCTTCATTAGCAAGAAATTTTGTTCCTGAAAAAAGTGAAAACAACATCCAGCTAACAAGTAAAAAGAGTAGACCGGTTAGCTTACCGGGATCAATATAAATAATGATTATAAGAAAGGGTTATTCTCATTATTTGGTTATATAGTAAAAAGGAGAGTCCTGAAAATTTTTTGAAGAAGGGGGGCTTTATTCAGAAAATGGGTTAAATAAACAGTCGTTGTTTGGCTCTTCTTCTTTACTGTATTTTAAAAGAAAGTTCAAGTCACGATTATATTTTTTATAAGCCAATAACTAACTGTCATTATTAGTTGGGAAGAGGAAGTGAAGAAAAGTCTGGTGTTTTTAAGGTTGAAATTGGGAAATTTAAAAACATTGGTTAAATGCCTGTTTGAGTGCGGCTTTTCTTTTCTTTCCTTACAAATAACAGGTTTTGTGATGTAAAAAAGAGATCCTTTCGTGGCAAAATTCCATTAGAAAAAATAGTTGAAAGTCAGGAGGTAAATCCTTGATGGTTAGTAGTGTAGCATCCGGAATATTATTTTGCGTATTTCTGAGTGCTTGGTTTGTTGTGCATTGTTGTTTCGGATAAAGAACAGGGTTTTTTAGGCTTGTTTTAAGATTATAGTCTTGATTAATAGTTGTTTAGTGATGTTTTAAAGTGATTTTACTATTTGTCATCCAAAGTATTGACCTTTTTGTCGGTTGGTTTTTTTAGGTGGTTTTACCTTTGATCGTAAATAGTAAAAAAGTTATGTGATAACTCTATTGTAAAAACACAGTTAGACAGTTTGGAAATAGCTCATTTTGACAATGATATTGATAAAAGAATACAGGCGGACTACTTTAAATAATAAGGATTGGATATGAAAAAAAGCACGATTACTAAATCTTTACGGTATGCTGGTTTTATGGACTTAGTCAGGCAGCTACCGGAACTGCGACACCGGATTCCGTAAAAGATAAAAACTAAAACAGCATTTGAATCACCAGAGATTTTAAGAATAAAGAAACAATAGCAGTATACCAAACTGCTAAAGACAATATCGCGCAGATAAAAAACAAAATGAAAAACATTTATATGAAAAAGTACATTATGATGGCGGTTATACTGTTGGGGTATACTGCCAATAGCCAGATCGGGATCGGAACGACCACACCGGAAGCCTCTTCAGCTTTGGATGTAAGCAGTTCCGACAAAGGGTTTCTGGCTCCGAGAATAGCCCTGACAGGCAGTACGGATGTCACAACCATTGCGGCACCGGCAACAGGATTACTGATCTACAATACCGCTACAGCCGGTACGGCGCCCAATACCGTTGTACCCGGATATTACTATTGGAACGGTACAAAATGGGCAACATTAGACAATGGCGCGACCGCTGCGAATAGCTGGAATACAACCGGTAACAGCAGTACAACGGCAGGAACCAACTTTATAGGAACAACAGATAATACAGATGTGGTACTAAAACGTAACAACATTGTTTCCGGATTTATCGGTTCAACCAATACCGCTTTCGGGAACAGCAGTTTACCGTTAGCGGCAACCGGAACCGGAAATACCGCAATAGGAAGCAATGCGCTTACAGCGGTTACTACCGGAGGAGGGAATACAGCTATAGGGTATAACACACTGAGCAAGAACACAGCACCTTATAATACCGCAATCGGAAATACCGCTTTATATAATACAACCAGTGGGGACTCCAATACTGCTGTAGGTAATATGGCTATGGTGGACAATACGACCGGGCGTATGGGTACAGCCTTAGGGTTTCAGGCTTTGAATCACAATACAACAGCGTCTTATAAT
This sequence comes from Flavobacterium sp. UBA4197, assembly GCF_002379575.1. NCBI lineage: Bacteria > Pseudomonadati > Bacteroidota > Flavobacteriia > Flavobacteriales > Flavobacteriaceae > Flavobacterium > Flavobacterium sp. UBA4197. Next base: position 206,258 of record NZ_DFUB01000005.1, on the reverse strand, counting down.
ACCGCAATGGGAGGTAATGCCGGTTTTAGTAATATCACAGGAACTTATAATGCTGCGGTAGGCTATCAGTCATTGTATAATAGTAGCGCAGGAAACAATAATGTAGCGATAGGATCCGGCGCACTCTTTAGCCTGCAGGATCCGGCAGGAACAAACAGCCATAACAATGTTGCTATTGGTACTAATGTGGGGATGGATTTGTTTATGGGCAGCAATAATATTTTAATCGGAGCGAATGTGATGTCTGCGGCTCCGGGCGGTATTGGCAGTAATATATTGAATATTGGCAGTAATATTTACGGAACCAATGTCAATAACGGTGGTTATGCGAATATCGGGATTAACACTGCAAATCCCGGTAATGCTTTGGAAGTAAGAAGCAGTGCTGCCAATACTTCCGGTTTGCGGTTAACGAATTTTCCGAATGCCGGTATGTTGGGAACAAACAGTCAGGGGGATATAATAGAGACTTTTAGCGCCATTAAAACCGTTACGGTTAACTATTATGAAGTGCAGCAGGCGGATGAAACCATTCTGATGAATGTTGCCGCACCGGCGGCAGTGGTGCTACCAACAGGAGCGGTATCCGGTAAAAGGTTTATTATTAAAAAGATAGATGCCACGTCAAGCAATATGGTAATAGCAACAGCAGGAGGAGCAACGATAGATAACCAGGCAAGCATCACGATAGGCACCTCCATGGCAGGTATAGTGGTACAGTTTGATGGCATTAGTAAATACTGGATTGTAAACAGGATGTAAGGATCCTTCCGGAGGCAGGACAATGCTCTTTTGGTTTTGTTCCGGTTTTAATGGTTGGATTTTACCGCTTTTGGAATAAAGCTAAAAATGATGACTTACGCGATCATAAACAAATTGAAATTAGGGTATGAGAAAATATTTTATAATAGCAGCCATGCTGCTAAACTATACGGTTTATTGCCAGGTGGGTATCGGGATAGCGGCTCCGGATCCGTCAGCTGTTTTGGATGTCAGCAGTTCCAGTAAAGGCTTGCTGATTCCAAGGCTTGCTTTGACCGGTACTACAGATGCTGCGACCATCACGGCTCCGGCAACAGGTTTACTGATTTACAATACCGCTACAGCCGGTACGGCACCCAATACCGTTGTACCCGGATATTACTACTGGAACGGCACGAACTGGACAACAATGGATGGCGGTTCGGCTTATACCTGGAATACAACAGGCAATAGCGGCACGACTGCCGGAACCCATTTTATCGGAACCACAGATAATACGGATCTGGTATGGAAACGTAACAATGCTGTTGCCGGAATATTGGGTACAACCCGCACCGTTTTAGGTACCACAAGTCTGCCTTTCGCAGCTACAGGAGTTGGAAATACGGCTATAGGGAGTAATTCCCTGCAATCGGTTACTACCGGGAGTGAGAATACAGCAATAGGCTATTTTACATTAAATACAATTACTACAGCGGCCTATAATATAGCTATCGGAAATAATACTTTAGCTAATGACACTTCTGGCGACAGTAATACCGCAGTAGGAAATAGCGGGCTGGTAAATAATACTTCAGGACGTATGAATACTGCTATAGGGCATGATGCTTTATATTATAATACTACGGGGAATTATAATACCGGAATAGGAGTATATTCCGGTTACAATAATAGTTATGGTGCAAATAATGTGGCTATTGGAACTTCTTCATTGAATAAGAACGTGAGAGGTGATAATAATACAGCTATCGGAGCAAAAGCGCTGGAGAATCTGGCAGGAAATCCGGCGGCAAACAGTAGTAATAATGTTGCTGTCGGTACCAGTGCCGGCGATAATCTGCTATCCGGTGCCGGCAATATTTTTATCGGTAACCTGACGAAAGCTGTGGTTACTACCGGCAACAATCAGTTGAATATCGGTAATACTATTTACGGAACCAATGTGAATGCCGGTGGTTATGCGAATATCGGAATCAATACAACAACTCCGGCAAATACACTGGAAGTAAAAAGTATTGCGGGCGGTACTTCCGGTGTGCGTATCACCAATTTACCCGGTACGAGCCTCTTGGGAACGAACAGTCAGGGCGATATCATTCCGGCATTCAATGCCATGACCAGCCAGGCACCGGTAACCAGTTATACCGCACTGGAATCGGATGAAACCATACTGATCAATGCTGCTTCCGGAGCAGTGACCGTTTTTTTACCGGTTGCTCCCAGAACCGGCAAAAAATTTACCGTAAAAAAAACGGATGCGACGGCCAATAACGTTTACCTGTCAGCCCCAACGTTGCTGATCGATAACCAGGCGGGACCTACCAGTATTTTTATAAATGTATCGATGAAAGGACTTGTCGTACAGTTTGACGGGACGCAATACTGGATCATCGGTAGAATATAATAACAGAAAAAGATGTCTTATACATAATGCTGTTCTTTTTAGTACGGCATATCCGGTTGCAGCAGCTGGGATGGATTACCATTCACTTTTCAGAAAAATCCGGAATACTTCGATATAGCGCCATATAATGTGAAAATAGTAAAAGATGATTAGCGAATGGAATGATTTCTACATAGCCGCAGTAGGTGCTTCAGCTGCTTTGACCGGATTAATCTTTGTAGGGGTATCAATCAGCCTTGCCAAAATTTTATCCCTGCCGGCCTTACCGGAAAGGGCAATGGTGGCGATATTTTTACTTCTCGCTATCCTGACGGATTCCATGCTTTTATTGATACCCGGACACACGAATGCCTGTTGCGGCTATGAGCAAACGGTTTTCGGAGGTGTCGTATGGACCGTGATGACCATTATGGATAGCCGGATCTATCACCTGAAAAAGAATAAATTCCAACGGTTTTATACCATCAATATCCTTTTTAATCAAATTGCCGTTTTGCCCTATCTGATTGGCGGTCTCTGTTTGTTGTATGGCCGGGAAACCGGCTACTACTGGATAGCGGCCGCCATATTGGTATCTTTTATAAAAGCGGTATCGGATGCCTGGGTACTGCTGGTTGAAATTCACCGCTGATTTTCTATGATCGTAACGGACGATAAAAAAATACTTTTCAGTAAGCCTGATTGAATACCTCCCTGTCAATTCAGCTTTTACAGATAACCTGCCCCCATTTCTCATATAGAATAAAAACAAACATAAGAGATGGAACACAAGAATTGCAGCATCGTAAAATATGATGAAATCAGACACCTGGTACCGGAAAAATCCATGTATGCGCCTTTCAATGGAAGTGAATCCGAAATTGCAGAAGAATATGTTTTTTATTGTGAAGGGGATCTTGATCTGGAAGCGCTGCTGGATCTGGATGATCCGCTAAAGTGTCTTATCGGGGAAAATGCCCCGGATGTCTTTATATACTTTATACTGGTCACCGGTAATTGCAGGATTCGTAATAGCTGTAACCGGGTAACGGACGGTGCTACCGGTCTGGTCGTTTTAGGAAACCTGAAAGCCGATAATATCGTTGTTGGCGGTCAGGAAATCTATGTAGTCGGGCACATGACCTGTAAAGAATTGTTCTGGGGCGACTATAACCACGGAAACCTGAATGTTGAAGGAGCAATCCGCGCAAAGGTATTGATGATTACCGATTATGGGGTAGATTTTGAACGATTCACCAGCGGGGAACACATCACCACCGAATGCCTGCTGTGGGATGAAATAGCCGATACTGACGATTTTGAGAACCCCGAACCCATTCAGAGCACATTTCTTCCGGAGTTTGTAGCCGAAGAAATCGAGGTAATCGACGATCTGTACTCCTGGAAGGACCGTCTTAATTATTGTAAAATATTCGAAGCGCTGGAATCCGGAAAACCGCTAATCCGGGAAAAGATCGAAAAGGAATCCAAAGAGATAGCCATTCCGTTTTTCTTTACGGATGATGCGATCAGTGCAAAAAACCTGCAGCGTTTTGGCGATAGCAATGTGTTGACGGGATTTGCGCCGCAAAAAGGGCAGGAGCAAGTTCTGGAATATTGGGAAGGGGATTCTTTTTACAGGGTATTGGTAGAGATCGGGCAGCCGTTTTCATACTGTGTGTATGTACAATACAAACAGGAACATGCCTGCATGGTATATTTCAGCAACCATAAGGGTGGACTCTGGGAAAGAATCATGGGTAAAAAGCACTATAAACTTGCCATGGCATTCCGTCAGTTTCCGGACGGAGACTGGCTGTTACTCAATAATAGCGCTCCGTTAACCTACCGGCTTTTTCTGAAAGAACGTTGGAAAAAACTGTTGGAGCACTATTCTGAAATGGAGTGGTACCGGAAACAGTTTGATAAAAAAGTTAGCCGGGAAATACTGGAATCCATATTAAACCTGCCGTTAATCAGGGAAAAATACAGTAATTATTATTCGGTTGAAGAAGACAGCAGAATCTGGTTTCGTGATTTTCAATGGCAGTTCCGGCAGCAGGATGCAGAACCGGGTGCGTGCCCGAGGATAGGGATCATCAAAGAAACACAGGATGGAAGCTTTGACTTTTACCATTTTGATTTAATAGAAACGATAGACGGCCGTCTGGCTCCTGTTTTATTCACCCAGGATCAGAATGGATATGACGCGGAAGCTTATGAGGTGCTGATTTTAGAGCGGGAAAAGTACAAAAAGGCCATCCGCTATTTTGAAATACTCGAGCGGGTCATTTTTGAGATGAACAAACAATATCTGCAGGAACAGGAAGATATCGCCAGCGGAAAGATCTGTTCGCTACTGGGCGCCATGCCGATGTGTCTGGGACCGGAGTATATCGCCTTGCTACACCACCTTATGACCAATCAGCAAAAGGACAAAGACGACCCGCTGTATGAAATCATTTACCTCTGTGAAGAACATAACATCCCGTTCTTGTGGCGTATGGACTGGAAGCAGGAAATAGGGGATTTGGAATGGGCTATAAAACACAGTCTGAAAACAAATTTCGATATCGATGTTATCCTGCCTTCTGCATCAGATTATCCGGAGGAAGCGGCCATCAGCTATGGAACCGTTTTTATAGACTTTGACAAGGCACTCCACTTTTATAATCTCCAGCTGGGGTTTGTGAACACCCAATGTGATGAATATGTGTTTTTTATACATCCGCTGGCGCTCAGGATTAAACTCGAAAAAGAATTTTCCAGATTGGGATACCAATACGAACAGGCAACAGACCTCTGATTGTAAAATATCCCGGTGGCTATTTTTTCCTGCGGAGTATAGGTGTAAAACAGGCTTTTTACGGGGCTTTTTTTAGTAATAGTGCGTTTTGACGGCATTTGTTACTTTTTGACGGTTACATCAAAATTTTAACAAATTATTAAAGTGAATAGTGCTTGCCGGTGTAAGAACTTTGTATAATTTTGGTGCCGTATTATGAAGTTAAAAGTTAGCATTTTTACATCGCTGTTAATTTTCCTGTTGAGCGGATATGTGCAATCCTTTGCCCTAGCTGGTCAGGGGGAGTATATTAACTATACGACTGTAAAAAATATTGAGCAGTTTCAGGCAGCAGGCATATCCGGTTCACAAAGTGATGTGACCAATTATGCTTTGTGCTATTTTGAGAAACTAAACAATAAAACCTATTCTCATCATGACCACAACGATAATGAGAATGAAGAAAATGAGTTAGCTGCCTCAAAAAAAATAATCGCTTCAGGTGCACTCTTTACCACCCTTTTATGTATTCAGGTACCGGAAATCGGTTCCCGCGATATAAACAAACGCTTATCTTTTCTGGATAAGCATTTTTCTTTTCTGCCCTCTTGTAAGAAGTACATTGTATTTCGGGTAATCAGGATTTGATTTAATACACTACAGGCAATTCTATATTGCCCTTTATTTCCGTTTCAGTTTGTCACTGCCCGATCCGTCATTCTTTGGTGTTAACACCAATTAGGAATGCTGGCCGTGTTTGCTGTGACCTGTCTAAAAAAAATCAATAAAAACCATACTGCTTAAAAGCAAAATTACTATGAAGAGAATCCTCATGCTCTCGGGGTTGTGTGCCTTGATGTGCACAATTGCCTGTACGTCAAAAAAAGAACAAGAAAAAGAAGAACAAGTAAAATTTTTAGTTACGAATCCCATCCAAAAGGATACCCTGATTACAAAAGACTATGTCAGTCAGATTCATTCCATTCGTCATATTGAGCTGAGAGCTCAGGAAAGAGGTTATCTGGAAAAAATTTATGTAGACGAAGGACAGTTTGTTAAAAAAGGACAACTGTTATTCCAGATCATGCCTAAACTGTATCAGGCAGAAACGCAGAAAGCTGCGGCAGAAGCCAGCTTTGCTGAAATTGAATATAAAAACACCAAACGACTTGCCGATAAAAATGTAGTTGCTCCGAATGAGCTGGCTATGGCTAAAGCCAAATTTGATAAAGCCAAAGCCGAATTAGCGTTAACGCAGGTTCATCTTGGATTTACCGAAATCAGAGCACCGTTTGACGGGATCATAGACCGTTTTCACGTAAGACCGGGAAGTCTTGTTGAAGAAGGCGATTTGTTGACAAACCTGTCTGATAACAGTAAAATGTGGGTGTACTATAATGTACCGGAAGCGGAATATCTGGATTATAAAGCCAAGGTAAAAAGCGATAATGCGCCAAAAGTAAACCTGTTAATGGCAAACAATAAATTGTTTGACTATTCCGGTGTGGTGGAAACTATTGAAGGAGAATTCAATAATGAAACCGGAAACATTGCGTTCAGAGCAACTTTTCCTAACCCTAAAGGACTGTTACGACACGGTGAAACCGGTAATATCAAAATGGGAATGCCGCTTAAAAATGCTATCCTGATTCCTCAAAAGGCAACTTTTGAAGTACTTGACAAAAAGTATGTGTATGTAGTGGATAAAAACAATGTATTGCGATCAAGAGAGATTGAAATTGGAGCCGAATTGCCGCATCTTTTCATCATCAAAAACGGTTTGTCGCTAAACGACAAAGTCCTACTTGAAGGAATACGTCTTGTAAAAGAAAATGAAAAAATCAACTACAAATTAGAGAAGCCTGAATATGTTATGTCGCATTTGGAGCTATATGCAGAGTAATCGAATAACTAAAAAGAGAAAACATGTTTAGTAAATTTATACATAGACCTGTATTTGCGATTGTAATTTCGATTATGATTGTCTTTATGGGTTCCCTGGCAATTAAACAATTGCCAACATCGCAATTTCCGGATATTGCGCCAACGACAGTAAATATTTTTATTGCCTATCCGGGATCCAGTGCAGACGTATTGGTAAAATCAACATTGATCACCTTGGAGAATGCCATCAACGGTGTTCAGGATATGCGTTATATGGCAACCGATGCCACCAGTGCGGGGGAAGCCACATTAAGAATCATTTTCGAACCGGGTACCGACCCGAACCAGGCGGTAGTAAGGGTCAAAACAAGGGTGGATCAGGTAATGCCGTTACTACCCGAACTGGTACAAAGGGAAGGGGTTGTTATTACACCGATCCAGCCCAGTATGCTGATGTATATCAACCTGTATGCTAAAGGCAAAAACATGGATGAAAAATTCCTGTACAACTATGCCAACGTTAAGATGCTTCCGGAGATCAACAGGATCAAAGGGGTAGCCCGGTCTCAGATATTGGGTAGTAGAACCTATGCAATGCGTATCTGGCTGAATCCGGACCGTATGAGAGCTTATAATGTTTCTGTAGATGAAGTGATGAAGGCACTGGGCGAGCAGAGTATCGTTGGTCGTCCGGGACGTATCGGGCAGAGTTCCGGTATCCAGGCACAATCGCTGGAATATGTTTTAACCTATAAAGGACGATATAGTGAACCTTCGGAATATGAAAATGTAATTATCCGTGCTAATGCCGAAGGAGAAAGCATACGCCTGAAAGATATCGGAAGAGCAGAGCTGGGGAGTGAATTCTTCGATATCTATTCCAATTTAGACGGACACCCTTCTGCCTCAATCGTATTAAAACAAAACTACGGAAGTAATGCAAACGATGTCATCAAACAGGTAAAAGCCAAACTGGAGGAAATGAAAGAAACCTTCCCTCCGGGACTGGATTATAAAATCAGTTATGACGTATCGAAATTCCTGGATGCCTCTATGGAGCAGGTAATCGATACCTTAAGAGATGCCTTTATACTGGTTGCCCTGGTGGTATTTATCTTCCTCGGTGACTGGCGTTCCACGCTGATCCCGATATTAGCGGTTCCGGTTTCCTTAATCGGTGCCTTCTTTGTCATCCAGTTTTTCGGAATCTCGATCAACCTGGTAACCCTGTTTGCATTGGTACTGGCCATTGGTATTGTGGTCGATGATGCGATAGTCGTCGTCGAGGCAGTGCATGCCAAATTTGAAGAATACCCGCACATAACGCCATACCAGGCTGTTAAAAAAGTATTGGGTGAAATTAGTGGAGCTATTATCGCGATTACTGCCGTAATGGTGTCTGTATTCGTACCGATATCCTTTATGTCCGGTCCGGTAGGAACGTTCTACCGCCAGTTCTCTATTACGATGGCCAGTTCAATTGTTATTTCGGCCTTGATTGCGCTTACCCTTACACCGGTATTGTGTGCCATGTTGCTGAAAAACAACCATGGAAAAGAAACCAAAAAGAATTTATTGACAAAAGGTCTGGACAGTTTTAACCGTGTCTTTGATAAAATGACCGGAAAATATGTAACCTTACTGAAATCGATCGTGAGCAGAAGATGGCTGACATTCGGAGTATTGATTGCATTCTGTGCAGGTACTTTCTATGTGAATAAGATTCTTCCGTCCGGATTTATTCCAAGTGAGGATCAGGGTACTATTTATGCGATTATTCAGACACCTCCGGGATCGACACTGGAAACAACCAACCAGGTATCGCAGCGATTACAGAAAATTTGTGAGCATGTAGATGGTGTAGAATCAGTATCTTCTCTGGCCGGTTATGAGATCATGACAGAAGGTAGGGGATCCAATGCCGGTACCTGTCTTATTAACCTTAAAGAATGGTCAGACAGGGATCATACGGTTACTGAAATCATGGAGGAACTGGAAGAAAAAACCAAAGGACTTGGTGCGAAAATAGAATTTTTCGAACCGCCGGCAATTCCGGGATTTGGTTCTTCGGGCGGTTTCTCGATGCGTCTTTTAGATAAGAGTACTACGGTAGACTATAAAGACTTTGATAAAGTGAACAAACAGTTCATGGAAGACTTGGGTAAACGCAAAGAGTTAACCGGACTGTTCACGTTCTTCGCAGCCAACTATCCTCAGTATGAACTGGAAATAGACAACCAGCTGGCGATGCAAAAAGGAGTGTCTATCGGTAAGGCGATGGAAAACCTTGACATTCTGATTGGTAGTACTTACGAACAGGGATTCATTAAATTTGAACGTTTCTTTAAAGTATACGTGCAGTCCGATCCTAAGTTCAGAAGACTTCCGTCGGATATCTTAAACCTGTATATTAAAAACGATCATGGCGAAATGGTACCGTATTCGGCATTTATGCGATTGAAAAAAACACAGGGACCAAATGAGATTACCCGTTATAATATGTACAACTCGGCAGCGATACAGGGACTTCCGGCAAAAGGCTATACTACAGCCGAAGCCATTCAGGCAGTTCGTGAGGTTGCTAAAAAATCATTGCCAAAAGGTTATGACATTGCCTGGGAAGGACTTTCTTATGACGAAGCGGGTAAAGGAAATGAATCGATTTACATCTTTTTAATTGTATTGTCGTTTGTGTACTTTGTTTTAGCGGCACAGTACGAAAGCTTTATTATTCCGTTAGCGGTGGTTTTCTCGCTTCCGGTTGGGGTTTTCGGTTCGTTTTTACTGCTGAAACTTATGGGACTTCAAAATGATATTTATGCTCAGATCGGGCTTATCATGCTTGTCGGACTGCTCGGTAAGAACGCCGTACTGATCGTCGAATTTGCCGTCCAGAAGCACCATGAAGGAGCCACGATACTCGAAGCGGCGATTGAAGGAGCCAAAGTGCGTTTCCGTCCGATCCTGATGACTTCATTTGCCTTTATCGCCGGATTAATTCCGTTGATGGTCGCCAGCGGAGCCGGAGCTATCGGTAACAGAACACTTGGTTCTGCGGCACTGGGTGGTATGCTTTTCGGAACAATTTTCGGGGTAATTATCGTACCGGGACTGTATTATATTTTTGGCTCATTTGCCGATGGCAGAAAATTAATACGGGATGAAGAAGACAGTTCTTTATCACAGGAATTTGTGCATCAGATAGATAATTTTACAAAAGAAGAAGAAAATGAGTAAGCGATTAAATATATATATTGGTATAGGCGTAAGCTGTTTACTACTAACTGTTGCGGGGTGTAAAGCCCCTGCAACATTGGGAAGACCGGAAAACAAAACGGTCCCGGCAGCCTATAACAGCACCGCAGCACAGGATAGTGTGAATACCGGTAAAATGAAGTGGAAGGAATATTTTACAGATAAATACCTGATAGCACTTATTGACACGGCACTGGTGAAAAACCAGGAACTGAATGTTACCCTGCAGGAAATCGAGATCAGCAGAAACGAAATCAGAGCCCGAAAAGGAGAGTATTTACCGTTTGTAGGACTTAAAGGTTCTGCCGGTTTTGATAAAGTGGGCCGTTTCACAAACATTGGTGCCCTTGAAGCCAATACCGAGATCAAACCGGGTAAAGAAATGCCGGAGCCGTTACAGGATTATGCGGTAGGTGCTTATGCTACCTGGGAAATCGATATCTGGAACAAGCTGCATAATGCTAAAAAAGCAGCTGTAAGCCGATACCTGTCTTCCGTTGAAGGTAAAAACTTCACGGTAACAAACATGATTGCCGAAATCGCGAATTCCTATTATGAATTATTGGCTTTGGACAACCAGCTGGCTATTGTAAAACAGAATATTGACATTCAGACCAATGCGCTGGAAATTGTAAAACTGCAAAAACTGGCTGCCAGAGTAAACGAACTGGCTGTCCGCAGATTTGAAGCACAGGTGTTGAATACCAAAGGCTTACAATATACCATTCAGCAAAAAATTACGGAAACGGAAAACAGGATCAACTTCCTGGTGGGCAGATTCCCGCAGCCGGTTGAAAGAAGTTCTGTGACGTTCAGCAATCTGACACCTGCGGTTACGCATGCCGGACTACCGTCGCAGTTACTGGAAAACCGTCCGGATGTAAAACAGGCCGAACTGGAACTGGCAGCGGCCAAACTTGATGTAAAAGTGGCCAAAGCGAGATTCTATCCTTCATTGGGAATTTCGGCCGGAATCGGGTACCAGGCATTTAACCCAAGTTACCTGATAAAACCGGAATCATTGCTTTACTCTTTAGCAGGTGATATTGCCGCGCCGCTAATCAACAGAAATGCGATAAAAGCGACTTATTATACCGCTAATGCAAAGCAGATTCAGGCGGTTTACAACTATGAGCGTACTATTTTAAATGCTTATGTGGAGGTTGCGAACCAGCTGGCTAAGATCCAGAATACCGAAAAAATGTTCGATTTAAAATCCAAACAGGTAGAAGCGCTGAACCAGTCCATTGAAATTTCAAACGATCTGTTCGGTTCGGCAAGAGCGGACTATATGGAAGTTTTAATGACCCAGCGTGACGCTTTGGAATCGAAATTTGAACTTATAGAAACCAAAATGAAGCAGATGAATGCCATGGTTAACATTTACCGGGCATTGGGTGGCGGATGGAATTAAGCACTGCCGTCTGAAAAATCAGAGCGTAGTATATAAAAAGCCTTCAAAGTATTTCTTTGAAGGCTTTTTTAATTTCAGGAACTATCGCTTTAGCAATACCGGTCTTCTGTTTCTACAGGTTATCCGGATTAGCTGGCGGAAGCACTGTTCCAGAAAGCATCTTCTTCTTCAATTCTTTCAGAAAACAACCAGACTTCTTTAATGACATCACCTTCAATCCGCAATAGATCAACACCTTTCATGGCAAGGGATTGCCCGTTTTTCTCAGCCTTAAAGTGAATCGCCGCCGTAACCAGTTCGCCATTGTCTGCAAGATAGTCCACATGATCTATGGCAAAAGTACCGTTGCTCCATTTGGCAAAATTTCCAAGATGTGCAAACAGCTCGGCTTTACCGTTGTATGTTCCGGACTGTATGCCTTTTCCGGGCTGGTGCCACACCACATCGTCCGACAGCAACGCGCCTACAGTATCAAAATCGCCTTTTGAAACCGCAGTAAAATAAGACCGGACAATTGTTACATTTTTTGACATAAGATATATTTTTAGGGGTTAACAATACCGGACAAATTTCTATATTTGCTTTCATCTGGACAAGTACTTACAAAAAAGTAGGGTACTTACCAAAAGTAAAAAAATGCTGATTATCAATAGTATAAAATGGAAATAAATATTTCGGATGAAAACTGTCCGTTGCGAAAAACGCTCGAGATCATCGGTGGAAAATGGACAATGCTGATTATCTTTCAGATCAATTCCAGAACCATCCGCTATGGAGAACTAAAGCGCTGTATTGTTGGAATCAGCGAGAAAATGCTGATCAATCAGCTGAAATACCTGTGCGAAAAAGGAATCGTCAGCAAAAAGGCCTATCCGGAAATTCCGCCGCGGGTGGAATATACCTTAACACCTTTGGGAAAGGAATTACTGCCCATTATTGATGAAATCATTACATTTGGTCTTAAGCATAAACTATAAAAAGTGAAGAACATTCCTGTCAGACATCTTGGTGCCGTGATCAATGAACCGCATTTTTCCGAAGGTTTCAACATTCGGGATGTTGCCACATTGTTGTCCGGCAGCGATATGGTGCAGGAACTTCACCGCCATAGTTTCTTTTATATCCTGGTTCTTGAAAAAGGAGAAGGCATGCACAGTATTGACTTTGTAGACTATCCGATCGGGAAACAAACGGTTTTCTTTATGCGTCCGGGACAGGTGCATCAGCTGGTTTTAAAAAGCGGAAGTTCGGGTTATTTAATCGGATTTACTCCGGACTTTTATGTACCGCTTGAAAAATCGGCCAGCCAGGTTTTAAGAAAAGTCAGCGCGAAAAATTACTGCTCGGTTACTGCCGGCAGCTTTACAAAACTACTGGCGGTCCTTGCCAATATTTTAGAAGAATACCATAAAAAAGAAGAACGTTATGAAGCAGTCATACGATCCAATCTGGATATCTTTTTTATTGAATTGCTGCGGCAAAGCAAAAATCCTCAAAAATCCGCAAACGAGGGCAGCGAATACCAGCAGGAACGGTTTGAAGAACTGCAGGAACTGCTTGCCGTTCACATTGCGGAACAGAAACAGGTTTCGTATTATGCCGGAAAACTTAACCTTACAGCCTATCAGCTGAATGGGATTACGAAAGTGACGCAGAACAAAACCTGCTCGGAAGTGATCAACGATTATATTATCCTGGAAGCCAGACGAAACTTGCTGGCAACTTCCGGTTTGATCCACCAGATCGCCTGGGAATTGGGATATGAGGATGTATCCTATTTTATCCGTTTCTTTAAAAAACAAACCGGTTACACACCGGATGCTTTCCGGCAGCATTTTAAATAAGTCCTATACAACTTCATTTTTATCCTATAACAGCACTTTTCAATCAGGATACCTTTGTCACAGAAAATGTTTCAGACAAAAGTAATGCGATATGAAAACAAAAGTCCGGTTCCAGACTGCCTTAAAAATCTGGATAGTCATTTACCCGTCCATCACCTTATTTCTGTACCTGTTTAGCGGCGCAATGGCCGGTTTGCCTTTGTACCAGAGAACACTCATCCTGACGATAATTCTGGTTCCCTGGATTGTTTTTCTGGGTATACCGCTGGTGGATTTTATCATCGGCCGGATCGCATCCGGAAAGAAGAACACTTAAAAACGGATGGCGGTGTTTTCACGACGGACTTTCCTGCAAAAAAGCGGATTTGCTTTTGCAGCTATGGCATTGCCAGTAAACATACATGTTGACTTAAAAAATAATACGATGAAAAAGAACAGTGTTTTTGATGTGATCATCATAGGCGGAAGCTATTCCGGATTAGCCGCAGCGATGGCGTTGGGCAGAGCCCTGAAAAATGTTTTGGTGATCGACAGCGGTTTGCCATGTAACCGGCAAACGCCGCATTCCCATAATTTCCTGACACAGGACGGACAAACCCCGAAAGAAATTGCAGCAATAGCAAAACAGCAGGTGGCAGTGTACGATACCGTTTCATTTGTTGCCGGTAAAGCGGTAAGCGGGGAGAAGACGGCAAACGGTTTCAGCATACAAATGGAATCCGGGGAAATATGGCAGGGCAGCCAGTTGATTTTTGCAACCGGTATTCGGGATGTATTACCAGCGATTAAAGGAATAGCCGAAAGCTGGGGCATATCGGTACTGCATTGTCCCTACTGCCACGGATATGAAGTACGAAACCGGAAAACGGGCATAATCGGGAATGGGGAAGTGGCCTTCGAACAGGCAAAGCTCATTGCCAACTGGACAAAAGAGCTGACCGTATTTACAAACGGAGCGGCAACATTTACCGGAATACAACGGGACAAGCTTGCACAACACGGCATCAGCATTGAAGAAAAGGAACTTGCGGCATTGGAGCATACTAACGGTCAGGTACAAAATGTGGTATTTGCAGACCATTCAAGGAAAGCAGTCGATGTGCTGTATATCCGGAGTCCGTTTGAACAGCATTGCGGCATACCGGAAATGCTGGGATGCGAATTAACGGAAGAAGGCTATCTGAAAACCGATGCTTCACTGGAAACAACCGTCAGCGGTATTTATGCCTGCGGGGATAATGCTTCCCGTATGCGGACAGTGGCCAATGCCGTAGCAACGGGAACAGCTGTCGGGATGGGATTAAGCCGGAAAATGATAATCGAACAATTTTAAAACGACCGGCAATGAACGAATCATTTGATGACGAATACAGAACATTCTGGAACAGCAGGTACCAAGATCCGGAATATGCCTATGGCAAAAATCCCAACCTTTTTTTTAAAGAGCAGCTCGCTCAATTAACGCCCGGAAATATCCTGCTGCCGGCCGATGGTGAGGGACGTAACGGAGTATTTGCTGCCCAATCCGGGTGGCAGGTTACCTCGCTTGATCTGAGTGTGGAAGCAAAAAACAAAGCCTTGCAGCTTGCCGCAGAATGCGGTGTATCCCTTAATTATCACGTTGGCGGTCTGGAAGTGCTGCATTATGAAAAAGAATCGTTCGATGTGATTGCCCTTATCTATGCTCATTTTTCGGCAGCAAAAAAGTCGGCATTGCATCAAAAACTACTGGAATGGCTCAAGCCGGGCGGAACGATAATTTTGGAAGCATTCAGTAAAAACCACCTGGAGCTTGTGCGCAGCAATCCGAAAGTAGGCGGACCCAAAGAAGCGGGTATGCTGTTTTCTACGGACGAAATACAAAAGGATTTTGAGCATTGTGCCATAACCATACTGGAAGAACAGGAAATAATGCTGGAAGAAGGGCTTTACCACATTGGTAAGGGTGCTGTCATCCGGTTTGTGGGCAGGAAACAAGTATAACTTAATATATAAAATATGAAAATTATTATCGTAGGTGCGTCGGGTACCATGGGGAAATACCTTACCGAAGCTTTTCAGGAAGAACATGACATTATTACCGTCAATACCAATAGCGGTGCTATTCCAACCGATATCACCGATGTCGCTGCTATTGAAAAGATGTACCGGGAAGCTGGTGCTTTCGATGCCCTTATCTGCACGGCCGGACCAACGTTTGTAGGTCCCTGGAACCGGCTGACCGATAAAGAATTCCGGAAAGGAATAGAAGGAAAACTGATGGGGCAGGTAAACCTGGTACTGATCGGACAGCATTATATCAATCCCAAAGGCTCTTTTACCCTTATAACCGGGGCTTTAACAAAAGAACCTCAACGCAATTTTGCCAATGCTTCTGCGGCTAACGGAGCGGTTGAAGCCTTTGTTCGCGCTGCCGCCATTGAATTGGAAAACGGTATCCGCATCAATGCTGTAAGCCCAACCGTTATTGAAAACTCACCGCAATATTTCCCGTTCTTTCCGGGTGAGATACCTACTACAATGAAAGCTTTGGAAGCAGGCTTCCGCAAAAGCCTGTTCGGAGCAGGAACCGGACAGGTGATCGTGCCTTAAAAATGACCGGGATAGTATAAAGATATGCCTGATACACCCCATTGTAATGGAGATAGTCAAATCAGATTTATGAACCGGTTACTTTTTGAATACCAGTAAATTAATGAATATATGACGATTTGTGATTTTTTAAAGAGAGTGGATTTTGTTTAATGGTAAATTGCGTACATTTACTATTGCGCATCACCAAATAAAAATTCTCATGTCATTCTACCCATTCAATAATGAGGAAAGGAATCATAACCGGCTACCATCTGGAAGTAAAAGAAATTTTAAGGTATCTGAGAGTGCTTCCAGGAGCGGTAACGCTTCTTCGGCCATTACGGTCAGTCTTGTTCTGTTTCTGATATTCTGTTTAAAAGTTGATTTCGCTGTAAATAAGACGGATATTCAGAGTATTGTACAGATTGTTGCCGGTTTGGGAGGTTTTGCTTTGGCAGTACCGTTATTTCTAAAAGATTTTGAAAGTAATTCGACTTTTTGGAGGCAATTCTATATTACCGCTTTAACTTTTATGCTGGCAACCTTTATCGGACTGTTTGCATTTTTAACGATGAATAATGACCTGATAAAGACAGGGTTGAACATTTGGTTTGTTGTTCCTGTTTGTGTCTCTTTTGCTATACCCTTAATTAAATACGGTAAACGGGAGATGAAACAATCTTTGGGTTTATGGGTAGCAGGCTCTTATGGATGCCTTTTTCTTTCATTGATCGATTCAAATGGTAGTTTGCTTGTAAATATTGTAATGCTTTTTACAATTTACGGAATGTATTTAATGTTGGGACTTATGTTTGCGGTACTGGCCGAGCTGCTAATGGCAGGAAATGAAACGAATAATTATGACCGGAAAATAAAAACGGTAATTGAGGAAGTGGTATTGGAGCATAAGGGAGAAGCCATTAATGAAGACAGTCTTTTAGAACTTTTAAAATTGAAGTTTCAGGATAATATGGAGATTTTAAGTCGGAATAAAATCAAAATGCTCGTTCTTGAAATGGATATGGAAACGTTACCGGATCAGCCAAAAATCACTATAACTGAGGATCGTGAGTATGTAATACCAAGATGGAGAAAGGAGTTTGATGTTATTTTAAGTGAAAAAGCTCCGAATATCATTATCACTGATTTTTATAAACATAGTATCCTGAACTCGATTGACAATTTATTAAAAGAAAGAACATTTGGTGGGTATACCGATAAAATTTACAATTTATTATCAAGATATACCGGACTTTCTGCAGCATTATTGAAAGAAAACGCTGTAATACCTTTACTATATAAGGGTATGGTTGTTTTTAAGTATGGAACGGTCATAAATACGCATACAATGCTTATGAAATGGGCAGATATGATAAAATTTAAAGATGAAAATAAAGAAGAATTATACCTGACAACTGAGGAAGAAAAAGTGATTTTTGATGAAATTGATAGGGATAGACTGGCTTTTGCTGATGAAACAGGATGGATAGAAAAAGAAATAAATCGGGAAAAATTAAATTTAAAATTTCAGGATTTAAAAACAGACAAGGCTATAAAAATTAAAAAAATGAGACCTGCAAAATAATTGATTTACAAATTGATCCTTATTTTAAAGGCAACTATATACTTGGATATTCATCCGGTTAAAATATAGTTGCCTTTAATTTTTTTCTGCTGATAGGAATTTTTCATCCGGACAATTACTCCAGGCGTTTCAGTCGGAATAACAACTGGATAACGGCCTCCTGGAAATCATCAACAATGGATTGTGAAAAAGACTCCTTAAATACGGAACGATTTGTTTCAACATATTGATAAAAATCTTCGATGTACGGGATATATACTTTAGGGCGGTGGGTTTCCGGTATCACGATATCAAGGGTACCCAACAGAGCGAAACTGGTTTCAACCAGCCTGTCTGTAACACCGGTTAAGGTATCGATCGCCTGGTCTAAAGAGATGTGGGTTTCATAACTCCCTTTTCCGGTAACCGACCAATGAATTAATTTTAACGATTGTCTGAAAGAAACAATTTTACCTAAGAATTCAGCTGTTTTAGCCGACTGCTCTTTGTTTGCCATAATAAATATTTTTTAATTAGTGACTTGCTATTTGTTTGTCTGTGACAATTTTAGAAGTACTAAATTTACAATATTTCTATGGATTATGGCTGCTGTTTAGTCTTTAAACTAATGTGTCGGTTTTAAGCTGAGGTTCAAAATCTTCCGCCTTTGTAAAATAATGCAGTCCTAAGATTAAAAGCAGGGTTGCGGCAAACAGTATTTTCTGGCCGGTTGGTAAATATTCCCGCAAATTCCCGGAGCCGTGAATGTAAAGTGTACTGTAAAAAAAGAGGAGGTACAACGCACACAGCACTTTAAACAAATGCAGCTTTGACATAAAAACAAAAACGGTAATATAAAATACACTTACCAGGAAGATAGTACTGGCAATGGTAACCATGATATCGTGCAGCGGGGTCGCGATTAAAAAGGTAAACAGCATACCGGTAATTCCAAAATACCGGATCACATTGGCGGCGCCCTTTTTCGGGATTCTTTTTGAAAACCCGGCAAAAAACAACGAACAGCTTACCGACAGGAAAATCATTCCGCCCATAGCCCAAAAACGACCCGCATTGGGCAGGCCAATCAACGCTTTTTCTCCGAACAGGTCGCTGATGTAGTTGTTCGTCCAGCTGTAGCCAATGGCCGTTTTATCAAACTGGGAACCGCCGGGATAATTCAGCGTGGCAATGATTAGCAGCAATATGGAAACAGAGAAACCAAGAAGTACGGAATGTTTTTTCAGCATCTGTAATAAAATTTAAAGGGATCGGTTTGATTACCAATGGGTTTGCTGTGCTAAGATATAAACTTTAACAATTAAATAGCCATCTGTAGCTAAAATACCCCAAAAGGACTGTGAGCGTTGCTGCTGCCGGAAAAGCAGACTTATGGTATCGCCAAAAGTAAAGTTATGACGACAGGCCGAAATGTTAATAATCCAAAAATTATGATGTGAAAATTCTGATATTCTTGAAATTAATATACATTTGCCGGAAAAGATACAGTAATTATACCTTATGATAATGATTTGATAAATACGAAAAAGGATCAATTCACTTAATTTAGCAACTTTTCACAGGCTAAATTTTTATGATGAATGACGTTTCTAAATCCATTACAAAAATGACCTGTTTGTTTTTAGAATATTTTTTACAATACTTTGAAAATAAGTGTTTTGTGACAGAGGGGAGTAGTGCTGGCAGCAGCAGAGGATTTAAAACTGATTTCCGGTTAAAGCGTAACAATAAAATTAAAATAATATTCAGTGCATCGTCTAGAAAAGAACACTTTTTAGACGATTTTTTTTCGAAAACTCTCAATTAAATATGTAATTAAAAAAGAAAAGAGCAGCCGGTAAAAACCAGGAATGCAGCCTTGAGGTGTGTGCTATTTTAATATAAAAAGGAATTTTAGCACTTGTTAAAAGCAGGCATGCCCGGTGAGCTTCCCTTTTCACAATTAAATTTTATCAAATGAAATTAAAAACTACGTTAAAACAAATTTGCTTTCTGCTCCTTTTTTCACTGTTGTCCCAGCAACAGGCATTTTCGCAATGTTTCGAGATTGAAAGTATCCTGGTAGATGCCTGTGGGGTAGATGAAGGTCTCAATGAAATGGTCCGGTTTAAAGTGGGAACCGCCAGCATTAACACGAATAACTTAGTCGTAAGCTGGCCGAACAATACCTGGAGAGGACTGATTAAAAATACGGTTACTGCAAATAAAGTAGCACAGTTAAATGCCGATATTGTTGCAGCCGGCGGTTGCGGACAGTTATTGGAACCTACAGGCGGTGTGCTTCCGGCTAATGCCCGGGTAATTCTGGTAACGAGTTTTAACATGGATACCGCCTTAAACTCTTTTGGCGCCCTAACGGAAACGTTTTATATTATATTTCAGAATAACCCTTCTACTGTTGCAGGGCATTTCGCTAATTTCGGTTCCGGTTCCCGAACCCTTACCATGTCTTTTAACAGCTGTGTGGATACGGTTACCTATAACAGAGCGTTACTGATTGATACCGACGGTGTTCCCGGAGCAGCAGACGGTGCGACGGTATTGTTTACATCTGCCGGCGTTGCGACCTATATTAACAACGGTTGTGCCGCACCGGTACCGCCATTCACGGTAGACGGCGGCCCTCAGACCATGACAGCCTGTGCAGGAGCTACGATTAATTTAAGCGGAACCGCTCAGGGACAGCAATCGGTACAATGGTCTGCTGCAAGTGGTACTTTTGGAACGCCAGCAGCCCTGACAACCACCTATACGATCAGTCCGACAGCAACCGGAGTAATTGTCCTGACATTAACGGCGACAAACAGTTGTGGTGCTACCATAAGCGATACAATCAATCTAACGATTTCGAACAGTACAACCCCTAATTTTGCAACGACTTTAGCGTTATGTAACGGAGCAACCGCACCTACTTTAGCGACTACGTCACCAAACGGAATCACGGGAACCTGGAACCCGGCAGTGATTAACAATACCACCAGCGGTAATTATGTATTCACGCCTAATGCAGGTCAGTGTGCCGTACCGGTAACCTTAGCAGTAACCGTAACGAATGGTACTACACCAAACTTTGCAACGACTTTAGCTTTGTGTAACGGAGCAACAGCGCCAACTCTGGCAACCACATCACCAAACGGTATCACAGGAACCTGGAACCCGGCAGTGATTAACAATACGACCAGTGGAAATTATGTGTTTACGCCCAATGCAGGTCAGTGTGCTGTACCGGTAACTTTAGCGGTAACGGTAGCCAATAGCATTACACCAAACTTTGCAACCACTTTATCTTTTTGTAACGGAGCAACTGCACCGGCTTTGGCAACTACATCACCAAACGGTATCACAGGAAGCTGGAACCCGGCAGTGATTAACAATACGACCAGTGGCAATTATGTGTTTACGCCCAATGCAGGTCAGTGTGCTGTACCGGTAACGTTAGCCGTTACGGTAACAAATAACACTACACCAAACTTTGCAACGACTTTAGCGTTATGTAACGGAGCAACGGCACCGGCTTTGGCAACCACATCACCAAACGGAATTGCAGGAACGTGGAATCCGGCAGTGATCAGCAATACTGCCAATGGTAACTATGTGTTCACGCCCAATGCAGGTCAGTGTGCTGTACCGGTAACGCTGGCCGTTACGGTAACGAATAACACTACACCTGATTTTGCTACGACTTTAATTCTGTGTAACGGAACAACTGCACCGGCTTTAGCGGCAACTTCACCAAACGGAGTGACCGGTACCTGGAATCCGGCAGTGATTAGCAATACTACCAGCGGTAACTATGTGTTCACGCCCAATGCAGGTCAGTGTGCTGTACCGGTAACCTTGGCGGTAACGGTTACAAATAGCATTACCCCTGATTTTACAACGGCTTTAACCTTATGTCACGGAGCTACGGCACCGGCTTTAGCCACAACATCGCCAAACGGCATCACAGGAAGCTGGAATCCGGCAGTGATTGACAATACTGCTAACGGTAACTATGTGTTTACCCCAAATGCAGGACAATGTGCCGCACCGGTAACCTTAGCCGTTACGGTAACTAAAATTGATTTTACCCTGAATGATAACTGTGTTAACGGAAATTATATTGTAGAAGCTACGCCAAACGCCGGTTCCTATAATGCCAGTAATGTGGACTATGTTTGGAAAAACAGCCAGGGGAATGTTGTGGGAACAAACGAAGCGACTTTAAATGTAACAGAAGTATTGAACGCTGTTGCTGCTCCGGTATTTCCAATGACATTTACGCTAACGGTTACAACACTGGAAGGATGTACCGAAACAGGAAATGTAGTCGTTTTAAGCACATTCTGCGCGATCCAGAAAGGTATTTCACCGAATAATGATAACAAAAATGATTTCTTTGATTTAGTGGGATTAAATGTAAAACACCTGACAATCTTTAACCGCTATGGAACAAAAGTGTACAGTTATGCCAACTATAGCAACCAATGGTACGGACAATCCGATAAAGGAGACGAGCTGCCATCTGCAACCTACTATTATGTAATTGAATTTGACGGCCAGCCTTCAAAAACAGGATGGATTTACATTAACAGAGAAAGAAGCTAATCAAGAACAAACAGCAATGCTTACGGCAGTTACAGGCCGTAAGCAGCTTAAAACATAAAACGATAAAGTTACCCATGAAGAAAATATACCTGACAGCCCTGATTGCCCTTATGGCGCTGATGGATGTCCAAGCCCAGCAAGACCCGCATTATACTCAGTATATGTATAATATGAACGTGATAAATCCGGCCTATGCCGGTTCGAAAGAAAACCTGTCTTTTGGACTTTTATACCGCAAGCAATGGGTTGATATTGAAGATGCACCAACCACAGGAACCTTCTTTGTACACAGCCCGACAGGCAAAAACGTAGGACTGGGACTGTCTGTGATTTCCGATAAAATTGGTCCGGTAACGGAAAATAACGTATACGGGGATTTCTCTTATACGCTGAATTTAGGAGGCGAACACCGACTGGCTTTAGGACTTAAAGCCGGAGCAACCTTCCATAAGGTAGGATTGTACAGCGATATTTACCATACGCTGCCGGATGCAGATGACCCGGCTTTCGGACAGGATATCAGTAAAACGTATTTTAACGTCGGATCCGGATTTTTCTACTATACCAATAAGTATTATGTAGCCTTTTCGGTACCGAATATGCTAAAATCCAAACACCTTGATTTTGACGGCCGAAAATTCGGAAGTGAAGTAAGCCATTACTTCTTAACGGGAGGATATGTATTTGAATTATCGGAAAATACCAAATTCAAACCGTCGTTTATGTTGAAATCGGCTTTTAAAGTACCAACATCCCTGGATGTTTCGGCGAACATGCTATTCTTTGATAAATTCGAGATAGGAGCAACCTACAGATTAGAAGATTCCTTTGGCGGAATGGTTAACTATGCGATTAGCCCAAGTGTACGTATCGGATATGCTTATGACCGTATCGTATCGGATTTAAAAGTAACAACACCGGCTTCCCACGAAGTAATGCTGTTGTTTGACCTGAACTTCCCGAAAAAAGTATCGCGTTCACCACGTTATTTCTAATCTAAAAAACCACCGGAAACATGAAGAATCTATATATTACATTAAGCCTGGTTATCGCGGGTGCAACGATGAATGCACAA
Organism: Flavobacterium sp. UBA4197; assembly: GCF_002379575.1. Classification (NCBI taxonomy): domain Bacteria; kingdom Pseudomonadati; phylum Bacteroidota; class Flavobacteriia; order Flavobacteriales; family Flavobacteriaceae; genus Flavobacterium; species Flavobacterium sp. UBA4197. The sequence goes on along the minus strand of NZ_DFUB01000005.1, from coordinate 182,890 downwards.
AATTCCGCGACAGCTAAAGCCGACAAACAATTCAATCGCTTTGAGTATGTTTCTGCCGCAGCAGAATACCTGAAATTAGTCGATAAAGGTAAAGCTGATGCCTATGTGTATAAACAACTGGGCGATGCGTACTATAACGTATTCAATACAGCCGAATCGGCAAAATGGTATGCCAAAGCAATCTCTGAAAAGAAACAGGATGCAGAAACATATTTCCGTTATGCACAGATGCTGAAAGCCAATGGCAAATATGATGAAGCCAACAAACAAATGCAGCAGTTTGCCGGTATGGCTCCAAACGATTTAAGAGCGAAAGCCTTAAAAGAAAACCCGGATTACCTGCCAAAATTGCTGAACAAACAAAAGATGTACACAGTAAAATCATTGGACATCAACAGTGATAAATCCGACTTTGGAGCGTTTTTATCGGAGAACAGTTTTTATTTTACCAGTGCGCGTAATACTGCCAGAAAAACATACAAATGGAATGATGAGCCTTTCTTGGATATTTACCGTGCCAGCTATAATGCAGACGGAACCATTACCGATGCCGTAGCCCTGGATGAAATTAACAGTAAATACCACGATGGTCCGGTAACGATTACGGGTGATGGGAACACCATGTATTTTGCCAGTGAGAGCTTTAAGGAAAACAGCTTTGAAAAAGACAAAGCCAAAAAACTGAAAATGGGGCAGGTTAACCTGTTCAAAGCAACTAAAGACGGCAATAAATGGGGGAATGTAACGGCATTGCCATTTAACAGTAACCAATATTCTACCAGCAATCCGAGTATCAGTAAAGACGGAACTACCTTGTACTTTTCATCGAACATGCCGGGATCTGTCGGAGGAATTGATATCTGGAAAGTAGCGGTAAACAAAGACGGAAGCTACGGTACGCCGGAAAACTTAGGAAAGAAGGTAAATACCGAAGGCGATGAATCGTTTCCGTTTATTACAGAAGATAATGCAGTATTGTATTTTGTATCCAACGGCAGATCTGGTCTGGGCGGATTGGATGTGTTTATGATCAACCTGAACAAAGGAACCGAAGCGGTAAACCTGGCCAAACCGATCAACAGTGAAAAAGACGATTTTGCTTTCACGTTTAACCAGTCTAAAAACATCGGATTCTTTTCCAGTAACCGTACCGGGGAAGACAATATCTATCAGGCAACACCAAACTGTGATGTTGCTGTCATTGCCGTGGTGAGTGATGCCAGGACCGGGGCTATTCTTTCGGGTGCCAAAGTAGCAATCCTGGATGAGAAGAAAAATATCATCGGAAACGAGGTAACTGCTGCCAATGGAGAAGTGGCCTATCATGTGGAATGTGACAAGGTATATACGTTACAGGTGGCAAAAGACGGATTTGAGAGCAATACTTTTGTGGTAACAAAACAAAAAGGCGGCGAACAAAAAATCGATGCGAAGTTGAACCCTATTGACGTTATTGTAACGGAAAAAGAAATCGTATTGAAAGACATCAACTTTGAATTCAATAAGAGCAACATTACTCAGGAAGGTGCTTTTGAACTGGATAAATTGGTACAGGTGATGCAAAACAATACGCAAATGGTTATCATGGTGAAGTCGCATACAGACAACAGAGGAAATGACCACTACAATATGAGGTTATCAGACCGAAGAGCCAAAGCGACAGTTCAGTATGTTATTTCAAAAGGTATCGCAGCAAACAGAATCTCCGGAAAAGGATATGGTGAGAGCGAGCCAAAAACAGACTGTAAAGAAAACTGTACCGAAGCAGAACACGCAGCAAACAGAAGAAGTGAATTCTTAATTATCAAAAAATAAGAAATCTGGAATATTAAGAAAAAGGGAGCCGGTAGGCTCCCTTTTTTTATTATGCTGCGTTGTAAATCTGTGTGGAATACTAACAAACACGGTTATTTTGCTACGGAGAGGCCTGCAATAAATTTTTCCGCTACTGTAGAGGCATATTAAACAGACACCGGCATTGCCGTTTTAACCGGGAATGACTGTTCGCATTTGATCGTTGCTTATGCTTTCCGGGCGACAAGTACCGGCTGGTAATACCCGGATTCGTCCGGCATCAGCCATTTTATACCGGTGTATCCGGCTTTTTCAAAGATGGCCGTCATTTCACTTCTTTGATAGGCTTTGTATTTTGTTGTCCGGAGCGAGGTATGAAAGTTTTCATCTTTGCCTTTCAGCATAAAATGGTTAACGGTATAAACATTGTCTTCCGTCCAGTCCCATATCTGAAAAGAAATTGCTCTCTGATCGCCGGTTTCCTTTACGGTAGGCTGGGTGCTGAGCGGTTTTTGTTCCAGTACTTTGTCATAATCCCTGATGCTGGCAAGGAATACACCGCCGGGTTTCATTTTAGACAGTATGTTTGCAGCCGCTAAAAGCAGGTCGGCTTTGTCCAGTAAATGCGGTAATGCATTATCGCAGGCAATCACCACATCAAAAGTACCTTCAACATCAGTGTTCAGGGTTTTAAAATCGGCTACGCCAAATGATAGCGCCACATTCAGCCTGTCGGCTTCAACACGGGCTCTTGCTACTGCTTTCGGACTTAGATCGGTTGCCTGTACCTGATATCCGAGATTTGCCAGGCCAATAGCCTGAGTGCCTATGCCGCAGGCACAATCCAGTAAGGTCACCGGTTCCGTTTTGGTAAAATGCCGGATAATATTGTCCAGCGTTTTTGCCTGGCCCGTTACGGCACTTTCCCAGTCGTCAAAGATTAAATGATAATCTTCCGACAGTTCATCATAGAATTTTATATTCAGGTCGCTTCCCATATTTATTATACTTCGTTACTCTAAATTGATCCTGATTTCAAATGTACGATTATTGGCGGCATATAAAATAGTAGCGTATGGGAATAATGAATTTTAAAGCAAACGGGCTTAATTGCTGTAATAAGGCAGTACCGGGGCATTTACTTAATTCTTTATATTTGTAAGCAGCCGCTGCTGTTTTGCAACGCGATGAACATCAGGTGCGTGGGCGTTTTTTCCAATAATTAACAGTCAATCAATTTTGAAAAAGGAAGTTATTATCGCCCACAATCTTTAAAATATGTATTTCGATAAATGAAAGTAAGTGATTCAAAAAAGTGTTGATAATTGACATTGCTGAATGCACACAAAAGAAATGAGTTATATTTCCATCTCTTAATATATTTTACCAAATAACCTGAAGTAATCAAAAAGCGATAGTTAGAATATATCAATACTAGATTGAACCATTTCTTTTATTACCATCATTCTCAATTATTGTAATATTAATAGTTTAGTCACATTCCCAACATGGAACTGTGACTAAATACATTTACTCTTTAATCGATTCACCGATAACGTTTATTTTTAAAATCCTTCGTTTAGATATTTTTTAATTTCATTTTGGTCTTCTAAATCAATAACTTTTGTTAAATCCCAATCATTAAGGATTAAACTAAATTCAGTCCCAATCTTGGAGAATATGCGTTGAAACTCTAATTTATCGTCTTCGTTTTTGTGAAATCTAAATCCATTAATGAAACAATTCTTTACAAAATTATTTTCAAACATAATAAAGATTTCAGCAGACTTTAATTCATAAGCAATTGTGTTTTGACATTTTTCTCTTGTTGAACCATAAAAGTAATATACATTTTCAATTCTTCTCATTCCTAAATTTATGAGTAACAAATCAATTTTGTCAAACCTTATTTTCTTTTGAGCGATTTCTATTCGATTTCCATCCTCTCTTGTGTATATATCTGTATAACCATTTTCGTTTGAATGTTTTTGAGCGAATTCAGAAATGTTATTGTTTTCAATTCTCAAGCTATCCATATTTTCTCTTGGCAGGAATTCTACTTGTCTAAATAAATCTTCATGGAAATAAGCACTTTTTGCCTCTATATTTTGATTTGAAATTCCTTGATGCTTGAAGAAATCAAATATTTTTTTAGTATATCTTTCATTTATACGTTTTTAATTTTCAGATTTTTTAATTTAAGTCTTATTAAATTGAATATATAAACACATAATAAGAAAATAATAATTTTTAACACCAAAGAAAGGATTAAGTTTGATGGATAAAAAAACAAATCATTATACATTGTCCAGGAACTTGGAAGATAATCTCTATGAAACACAACAGTTAGCATCACAATTTTTTCAATTGAGAATATCAGCAGAAAACTAAAAATAATTCTAATAAAAATATTTTTTCTTATGTGATTAATTCTTAAAAGCTGTGTAATGGCAACCCAAAGTAACGGTTGAAACCAATAGCCAAACCAATATTTTCCAAACATTCGGTTTAATAATAATACTTTGTCTTCTTCATTCATTAAATTTAGTTCCACAATTGTTCCAATGATATATATAACTAAATATATAAGCCCAATTAGTGAAATGAATTTATTTGATTCCTCATCAATTTGATTCAAGATAGGCTTTTTAATGAAGATTTTGAGAATAAGATACAACAGAGTAAATAATCCAAACGCTGTGAAGTAATCTTGACTTATGGCATGTAAACTGAATATTAGTTCTTCTTTCATTCCTTCTTTTTTATAGTAAAAGTACCGATAACTGGTTATATTAGAATAGCAAAACTAAATAAAAGCATTATGATAAAGAGTTGGGTACATTGTCTTTTCTATTTGGAATTTGGAAAAAGAATAATTAGTCACTAAACTCACCTCGCGTTGTATTGTTTTTTTTCTGGGATCTAAAAGGATTTAGGAAGAAGTTTACGAACCAAATTGTATTTGGATTCGGGATCAGGAACGAATGGAAATTTGCCCGTCCTTTTCCGCCAATAACCAATCTAAACCAGTATTAATTTCCTAAAAGCAATGAACCTACTCAAGTGGTCGGAATAGAAATTTTCTTAGCGAATGGTACAAAGAAAACGTAGACTTTATCGTATAATTTTTAACGCTCTTCTCCTAATAAAATAAAAAACCGATAGTTTTCACTATCGGTTTTTGTTTGTAAAGAAAGAGGAGATCGTTAAATATTTAATGCCGGTTTTGGCATTTTTACAAAGTGAAAAACTTGATCTGCATTATATAATAATAGATCGTTTACCGATTGCTTTATCATTAGATGCTGTTTCCCAGGTAAAGCCTGAAGCCGGTACGGCTCTTTCCCGTCCCCAGGCTCTTATGGCTTCAATTTGTTCAGGGCTTGTTTTACTTAAAGGGACAATATTTTTAAAGCACTTTTCAAACAAATCATCATTTACGGTTTCATTTCCGTGAATAACTGCCTGTATTGCAACATCTCTTACGGCTCCTTCAAGATCTGAACCCGCAAAGCCGTCTGATAAAGCAACTAATTTATCAAAGGTTTCTGATGATGGTTCTGGCAAAAGATTTTTCCGGATATAAAGACTGATAATATCCTTTCGTTCCTGTTCTACCGGCAAGTCTACAAAGAATAATTCGTCAAATCGTCCTTTGCGGAGTAATTCAGGCGGTAACTTGGTAACATCATTTGCTGTGGCCACTACAAACACTTTTGCCAGGCTTTCCTGCAACCAAAATAGAAACTGCCCAATCATTCTTGTCGTAACGCCTGAAGAATCGTTGGCATTTGCTGCAAGCCCTTTTTCAATTTCGTCAATCCATAAAACACAAGGTGCAGCATTATCGGCAGAAGCAAAGGCTTCTTTTAATCGGTTTTCAGATTGTCCGACATACATTCCCTGAATGGAAGCAAAATCCAGACGATACAATGGTAAATTCCATGATGCTGCGATAAATTTTGCAGATAAGGATTTTCCACAGCCCGGAACGCCAATTAATAAAACACCTCTTGGCGGGCGTAATTTTCTTGCTTTCAGATCGGCAGTTAAAAGTTGTCTCTGATTATCCAGCCAGTGATTCAATCCGTTCAATCCGGCAACAGAAAGTGTATTGGAATCGATTTTTACCTTTTCAAGTCCTGAAATATCACTAAACAATTTGTCTTTGGCCTGACTCAGTTCTTTGATGTCCTCTTTGATCAAAGAACCTTTTGCCATTTGTGTTGCCAACACATTTTCGGCTTCAATTTTGGTCATATTAGCTAAAACAGTTGCCGCCATTTTATAGTCGCTTTCTTCCCATTCAATAGGAATAGAACCTTTGTATGGAGTTACACATTCCTTTACCACTTCAAGCATTTCTTCTTCGTTAGGCGGGTCAAGCGTCAATGTCATGCCCAAACGTTGCAACTGTGACCAGACGCTTTTGGTGGAAATAACGCAAATACTTCCGCCTCTTTCTATTGCCTGTACAACGCAATCGTAAATATGACGGGAAACAACATTATCGTCTTCAATGTCGCTTACTTCCGTAAAAATAAAAGTCAGATTTTGCCTTTGAGCAATATTTTGCACGGCAAAGTCAATTCCTCCGGCAACAGAACGGTCGTCATTTACACCTTTCCGGGTCTTTATATCTATCATGCCGTGTGACAAACTATGAACGTAAATCGGGATATTTATTTCTTCCGCTAATTGTTGCACTACTTCCAAAACCCTGGTTCGTTCCAGGCTATGTATCGCTATAAATGGTATTCTTGCCCGAAACATTCGCAGCAATGAAGTTTTAAATTCTGCTTTGTGTGCCATACTAAAATATTATTTTTCTGATTGTCGGGGAAATGATATTATTTTCCTCGTTTAAATTATTTCCGGACGCTGTAGGAACCTGTTCTTCCTGCTGTATTTCGGGTAATCCGAATGTATTCAGTATTACCAGCATTTTTTCTCTGCCGTTGCCTGTTTTGGAAACATTGTCTTTCAGCGATTTTTTGATTTCGGCTACAAAATCGTCAAGGTCTTTTTGCAATGCTTTTCTTAAATCTTCGGGTAATCCTTTTGATAATATGAATTTTGAAAGCGGTAAAAGATTTTGTTTTCCATTTCGCAAGGCAATTCCAAAATCATCATCCGTTTTGATATTTTGCATTTGAAAAGAACGTTGAAATTTATCCAGCCAATTTTGTTTTCGCTTTTTGTAAACTTCTTCCACTCTTGTATAAAAACGTTGTGCCGTTCCTGCATCTAAAACAAAATGGCCTTCGTTTATGGCTGTAAGTACCGTATCATCGCCATTACCAAAGTGCTCAAGAACAGTAACCCAATCGGAATATGTTGTGGGGACAGTCATTAATGTTGTTTTATTCTGGGGTTGATAAGCTGATTTGGGGGTACAATGTCCCAATCGGGAAATTTTGCCCCTTTAGTTTCTGCTGCTGTTCTTCCTTGAAACAAATTTGGTTTCACCTGATTTTCTTTTTTATGATTGGTATCGGTATTTTCAGGTTGCTCTGAACCATTGCCGAAAAGGATTTTATTTTCCATTGTATTTGCAATTAATTTGTTTGTAAAATATTTTTAGTGTCTTTTGAAATGCTTGAAAAATCCTCAGGCGTAATGGCAATAAGCAATTGGCGTAATTCTTCTGCTTTTGCATCTTCTGTTGCTGATTCTTTTCTGTAATCTACAGCTTCTGCAATACAGCCTCTCAAGACTTCTTTTGATTTTGTTTTACGTGTTTCAATATTGTCTTTTATGCTTTGTTTCATTTTTTTATGATTGTTGATTGCGTTATAAATTAGGACAAGTCCAATACCAAACCCGGCAAGTCCAACAATGAAGTGCATGCTAAATCCCCAAAAACCAAGTAAAAAAATCAAAGTGCCAATTATGATACTTCCATAAGGAAAAGACAATTTATTCAATTCGTTTTTCAAAAAATCTGCCCAATAATTTTCGTGCTTTTTGAGTTGCTCTGTTTCATCACTTCCGTTTTGAGTAGTGGTTTTAAAGCTGTCAATATGCAATTCAATTGTTGCAGGAACTTTGTTTCTGCTGTTTGCCGTAAAGGTGTCGTGTGCTTCAACAATCCAGGACTGACTGATTGAAACGGCAAGTGCCTGTGTGGCTTTAGTTGCTCCTGCCAATTCGGGATTAAAGGCAGCATTTGTAAGAACTTGCAGTAAATCAACCTTTTCATCAAAAATGTGTTTTTCAGTATCCATTAAAGCCTGTGCGGCATTTTTATCACCTTCCATTTGAATAATAAGCTGATTTAGTCTTACTTGTTGTTGCAAAGGCAGTTCTTCATCATCAAAATTGGTAACAAGTAAAGTCAAAATTTCATCTAACTGGATTTTGGTTGCTTTTGAAAAGCCGGCAGACGAAGCAAAAATAGAATTGAAATGCGTTTTTAAAATATCGTGTGTTTTGGATTGTTTGATTGATGTTTCAAGAGCATTCCAATTTGTCGCAAACTCTTCAAGTAAGGGATATTTACCGTCAGGCAAAGGTCCTTTTGCTTCAAAGAAATTTACCCACTGGGCTTTTTGTTCATTAATATAATTGTCGCTTTGCGTAAGCTGATCCAACCAATTTTTAACATTGGTCATCATCAGTTGTCTTGATGCAGGAGGAAAGATTCCCGTTGTTACCGCTTCAAGTATAATGATAAATTCCCGATCAAGATTATGCGGGTTTTGGTGCATGAAATAGCGCTCTAACCATTGTAAACTGGCTTCATTTCTTGCAAGCCTGCGCATTACCAACAGAAAGAAAAGGGTTGTCTTGTAATCATCTCTTTTTAAACTTTCGTTCAATGCTTTAACATTATTGTTTTTGTCGTTAGCAATCCAGGATGCAAGAGCTACCAAAGCGGGGGATAACCAATAACCGGGTGCTTTAATCATCACTTCTTCTGTTGTGAAACGCAACGTTTCATCGCTTACAACGCCTGTGTCCACAGCCTGTAGAATACCTGTTGCCATTCTGCGGACTTCGGCATAGTAACCAAATTTAATCTGCAGATCCTGTTTCAGATTGCCTTGCCGTGTTTCTGCAAGTTGTAACGATTTGTGTTTTAAATCTGTTTCAACAAAATCAGCAAAAGCATCGACAAGTTTTGTTAATTCGTTTTCAAGTTGATCCTGTTTATAATTCAGAGTTCCTAATTCGGAATGAACTCCGTTCATATCTGAACTGATTGACCGTAACGCATTATTTATAATGGAAAGGTCTGCGTATGAAATGACTTTTTGTGACATATTACTTCTTAGTTTAAAGTTTACTTGCTGTTCCGTCTTCTCTGATGAGAATCACTTTATCCCGATATACTTCCACAAATGCGTAAGCATTATGTTTGGCAAGTGCCCGTGCCTTTTCAAGACCATCAGGCAAAGATTCTCCGATTTTATAATGTTTGATTATTTGGCTTCCACTTAAATCAAGTGTGTGTACCTCGTGAGGGTGTCCCAGAAAACACTTGGCTACTATTCCCAAAGGCAAATTTGCAATGTCGGCTGTGCCAAATTCTTCCTGTATGGCATTCATCAGTTCATTCATTCCTTTTGTTTCAGTTAATGTTTTTGCATCCAGACCGGCAATCATATCCAGATATCTTTTTGAACGTTTTTTCAAAATGTCTCTGTCGCTGGTGAATCCCATAGAAACGGATTGTTTCTTATTGGTGTCCAGATTTAGGTTTTCGTTTTGGAGAATTATTCGTGCCATTGTATTAAAGAATTAGATGTATAATCGTGCTTTGAAAAAACAAAATGAAGACAGGGCAAAAAATACATCTTGTCTTTCCATCCCGTCTTCTTATAGAAGCGAAAATTAGCTTTTGTCACGTTGATTCAATTACGGAAAACCGTAATCCGACGATTTTTGTATAATCTCCGGATTTGTTTTATATCTTATGAAAGTAAGTTTTCAGTGTTGGTCTGAAACAAAAAAACGACAACTTTTGTTATCGTTTTTTGTTGTCAGCAGAGGAGGATTCCAACCGAATATTTTAATGTATAGTGTTACTAAGTAACTCAAAATAAATAAAAATAAATACCCTGATAGTTTGGGAACAGGGAATACCGGTATTACAGATAGGCATTACCTAAAAACACACCGTTTGTCTTTAAAGAATTATTACCGGATTTCTGCCGGTTTTTCCAGAATGGAGCATTTGGCCAGCGCTGCTCGCTGTGGTACAATTGTGTTCTATGGGTAAAATAAGTACGGTAGGCTTCTTTACTATGCAGGGCATAAGCCTGCATTGCTTCGTTATCCCGGAATCCGGATTCAAAGAGCCTGGCGGCAAGTTTTCCGCTGCGTATGCCCAGCGATAAGGCTTTATGAATGCCTTGAGCGGCGATAGGGTCATAACAGGCGGCGGCATCGCCGGCAGCCAGCCAGCGGGAACCGTAAGGCTTTTCCAGAAACGACGAATATACCGGAGCATGATACCAGTTGCCCTGCTGCAGCTTTATACCCGAAAGGTGTTTGGATAACAGGAGCGTACGGTCGAGCGCCTGCTTACGGTATACAGCATCATTATAACCGGTCTGTTTTAATAATGGCGGTTCGGTGACAAATAACGTCACCAGCCGGTTTTCCGGCAGCCGGGCCATATACCACCAGCCGTTTTCTTCGGCTTCGATGAGCGTCTGAGCCGTAAGATGTCCGTCGGTAATTTTCTGCATACCGATAAGTGCCACCATTTGATCGTCGATGTGGCGTACAGCACCTTCAGCACGGGCAAAACGGGCACGGGTTCCGGATGCGTCAATTACAAACCGGGCAGTAAATTGCTGGTGTTTTTGGATAGTATGTTCGGCAAATAAAAGCCTGTAACCTGCTGTATCCGTATCAGGCTGATGTTTTATATAATTGCGTCTCCAGGCAAGCGTTACATTCGGACAGGCATCAAGTGCGGCAACCAGCATTTGGTCGAACTGCAACCGATTTAACCGGAAGGGAGGTCCCATAGGATCAAGCAAGGCATCGTTATAACCCGGTTCATTCCGTCCCCATACCGATGCATGGCCGGGATAACTGAAATGCTGTCCGTTGCTAAAAGATTCCGACAGTCCAAGCGCATTGATGTAGGAAAGCGCTGCGGGCGGTATGCTTTCTCCCGGACGATCAATACCGGGCAGACCGGCATCTGCAACCAATACTTTTAGATCGGTATGCCGGCCTAAAGTAATGGCTGCAGCGAGTCCGGCGGGACCTGCTCCGAGGATAACAATATCATAAGTATCTGCGTTCACCTGAAAAACTATGATTTGGGTGGATTGGTATTAAAAGGCCATTGCAGGATAGGATTATCCGAAATAAGTGAATCGTCAAACTGGTTTTGTACTTCCAGATAGTATTCCGGATCGAAATCGGGACCGATAGCGGTTCCCTGAATCACGATACCCAGCTTATGCCAGTCGGTTACAGCCTGTAGTGCTTTTTGAAAAGTACTGGCACTTTTCGGATCCAAGGCATAGGTGCCCGGACCGCGGATAGCCCATTTTTGGTGTGGCAACACATTGTCTACAACTTCATCGGCAACATACACGGCATCCGGACGTTGTGCCGGCCATGACCAATACAGGGTAGTACCGCTTCCGTTGGTCATGTTCACGCCACCGGTATTGATGCTCGGCTGGTGGATGGAACAGGAATTATAATCCGTTTGCCACGGTATCGCCATAAACTTGGAAAGATCACCGGGTTCAAGGCCGGAAGCGTTGTTTTGCATCGGAAACCAGCCGCCGCTAAGAAAAGGTGCCGCGGTTACCGCTTTGCTATAATCAAGCGGAATGGCTTTTACCCGGAAAGGACCGGCGCCGCTTTGTTTCCAATCCTGATGGTAGATCTCGGGACAACGCACCACATAGCTCATTTCGATACCGGGTACATAACGGCCGCCCAGGCAGTTGCTGAGTGAAGCCATGTCCAGTGTTTCACCGGGACCGAGTTCCGGGCCGTTACCTTCGTTATATTTTTTCCTGCTCCATTGCTCGAGGAAGAAATACTGTGTTTTGCTTACCGTTAAAAAAGAGGTGCCGGCATCGCCTACGGATAAAGGCATCAGCGGTACGCCGGTGTTTACCTCTGTTGGCGTGGCATTCGGGTTCCGGACGAAATTCAATCCGGCCATAATGGTACGATCCGGATTGTCTTTTGCCGTAATGGCATCGACCGCTTCATGCGCCCGCACAGCCATTTTGGGCAGGTTAACGGTCCAGCGCTGCAACAAGGCCGCCCTGAAAACCGGTCGGACCATCGATTCAAATGCGGGTAGGTAAGCAGGGTTAAAACTGTTGGTCTTGGTATTGTATAGCTCCGGCTGAAGGTTCATTTCCCTTACCCAGGTATCATACACATCATCCCAGATGGAAACTACATTTCGAATCTGCGGAGCATAGGCAGGATCACAGCAAACGACCCAGGCATTAAAAGCTTCTTCTGTAGATCCGTCTTCAAATACAATAGTGGCGGCTACCGGTCCGTCGGAAGTATCGTCAAACCAGCTGGCATTATTCAGGTCGCCGGTAAGCGGAACCGGATCGCCGTATTCGTCATATTGTGCCGCGGTACAGCCTTTTCCGGCTAATACCAGCAAACGTCCCTGCTCGTCGGTTTGTACGGAGCCTAACGATTCCAGTTTACCGGCCGGATAAAACAATTTCCCTTTTGGAAAATGCTGCGGATAGCTGTCGATCGGGGTGATTACGCCATTATGGGCATAGGTCGGTTTGCTGCTACTGTCGAAGTCGACACTGTTTTGTTGCCCTGCCGAAACGGCTCTGGGACCCGGATCGATCATCAGGCTGTTAAGTCTGGAAGGAGAATTGATATCGCCATATACCTGCGGATTGCGCAGCTGAGGTACTTTGCCGTCCTGATAGGCATCGATGCCCACAAGCGGCACGACATTATAAGCAGCCGATTTTTTGTTGGCCAGGTGTACCGTCCATACAATATCTTTTACGACACGTCCATCGGCCAGGCGTACGCCTTTTACGATCTCTACAGGTTTGTCGGGGCAGGGGTAAACACTACTGTCTGCCAGTTCGTAATAATACAGGCGGAAACGTGCTGCCTGGCGTTTCAGGTTGCCGTCCTTGTCCCTCAGGTCGTGAATATCGATAGCCGTATTTTCGGTTCCTGCCTTGATGGGCAGTCCGCCGGTAGTGTTGGTATCTTTTACGGGTAATCCGGCACTGGTTTCCGGCGAAAGATAATATTCGTCGCTGGTACCGATACGGGCAAAATTTATAGTAGGATGGATACGGAAAATTTTAGATGACATAGTTTTGGTAGGTTAAGTTTAGCTAAATTGAGGAGTAACGCCGTTTTTCCAGCAGTTCTGGATGGCTGCGCCCACACTGATCATTACGCGGACAAAGTCTTCGGGATTTTCACCGGCAAAGAGCAGCTCGATGCTGCGGCATAATTCGGCAAAATGCTCCTTCAGGATCTGTAGCAATTCCTGGTCATAGGCAGTGTATTCACTTTCCGGTTTCACGGGATAAGTGGGCTGTAGCTGTTTGGCCTGTTTGATTTGCATGAATTTAGCAAAGTGATCTTCTTCCATAAACTTATCATCTGCCGTGTTTTGAAAAGCGTCCTTGATCTGTACCTGCTGACTGGCACCTTCACCCTGATCGGTAATCAGGTTGATCAGCATCTTAACCTGATAAAAGCCATCGGCTCCGTTTTCGGTAACATTCATATTGGAAAGGTTGCGGTAAAAGGCGGAAAAATGACTGACCTGGCGGATACCACCTTTGATCTGATTTTTGAATTGCCCGGCTCCGTATTCCAGTGCCTTATAGAAATCGGCGATATTCGCGTATTCTTTTACATTTTGCTTCAGAGAAGGTTTTGAGGAAGAATCCCAATCGGGATATTCTACCAGACACATCGCGTTGATACGGGAAATGTCGAGCGGACCGATCTCGGCACTATACGGCAGGTATTCGCTGGTGGGATTGGGCACATCCAGGTTAAAATCAAGATGCGGAATGGCCTGCCCGGTATATACCGGCGGTGTGATCTTTGGCGAATAGCCGTAAGCATTGGCAATATTGGCTGCACTTTGCAGGTGTAACATTTCCTGATTCACGATGGACTGTATCAGCTGAAAGGAATCGGAAGTACGGTCGATAACGGAGTACATGGCCGACATATAGAACGGGATCGTCCACAGCTCCAGATCGGCAGCATATTGCAGATGCTCGTGCAGGTGTTTGATGTTCCATGACGGATTATCGGTTACTGTTGTCTGAGTTTGAGTTTGCATAAATGTTGTTTTTGTTGGAATAGTAAGGTTATTGAAAACGACCCAGTGATATGGCAACGACTTCAAGGTTGGATGTTTGTGCTACATCGGGATTATACAGGTAGTGCGGGGCTTCCATTCCGCCTTTCCAGGGACCGAAAATAAAACCGAGTGGCTCGTCGCTGCTATTGGTGAACATATAGAGCTGACCATAGCCAACGCCGGAGTCGGTATCGTTATCACCGGCCCGGGAATCGTTAAAATGCAGGGAGCTGCCGGATGCGGTACTGTCGTATACCGAAATGCGGTAAGCCTTACTGACAGCGCTGTCTAAGTTGTCAAACAGGCTGAGGGATACCTGTTCCGGAGCTTCGGTAAGTACCATAAAATGACCGTTGGATTCCCCGCCCTGATAGGCCATACAAACGATATCGCCAGCCTGGGCATTGGAAAAACCGCCTTTTGGAGCGCCGTTATAAATTTTTCCGGTTTCCTGTTTTTGTATGTTGGGTACATAAACATTGCCACAAACATAAGTCCAGCGTCCCGGACGAAGTACCGGCAGGGCTACTGCAAATTCAAAGGCAGAAGGAACCCAGCCCGGTGCTGAAAAATGTGCCGCATCGGGGTTGACCTGATTTTGAAACAAACAAAAGGCATTTTGTGCCGGATCATTACTGCCGGTTGCGATGAGCACTCTGGATGCGAAACCGACGCAATCGATATTGGCATTAAAAGAAGCTGTTGCGGCATCATAAGCGGCATTAGGGAAGCGATTGGTTTTGGGCCATACATTGGAAAAAGTATCCGGCGTAGGGATATAATATCCGTTACCGGGATTGATGTAATGGGTGCTTACCGTAAAAGCATTACCGTTGTAAAAGACCTGTTTGCCGGTTACGTTTATTCCGGGAAAGGTCTGGTTTTTTTGTTGTACAAGAAAGGGGGCGGCTATTCCGGCCGCGGCATCTAAAACAGTAGTGTAATACTCCGGTGTATAGCTTTCGGGATTGGCAAAAAAATTGATTAAGGCCATCTGACTTCAGGTTATTTATGGTTATTAATTCAGGACTTATCTCAAAGATAAAAGGATGCCTTTTTATGCGATAAGGTGTAAATACCTGATGTCGTAAAACCGTATAAATACCTGATTTCTGGTCGGTTGATTTATGATTTAAGAGGTGTTAATGTCTTGTTTATAAGTGTTGTAGTTCGGTAGTGTGGATTTTCTTTGACCGTTATTTTGTTCGTATGTCATTCGGGAAAAACAAAAAAACCGATAACTTGTGGTATCGGTTTTTTGTAGTGAAAGCGGAACGCCTTATGATATGATTAATGTCTTGTTTCCTAATGGTGGGAACCTGTAGCAGCAATCCGTTATTTTGTCCGGAATGAAATTTTATATTCCGGTTCTGCAAACAGATAGCCATCGATTGATTTGGTTCCCCGGTCTGTTATATAAAAATCATATTCGGTGTTTGGTTTCAATTCAGCCGTTTCGAGTGTTAAGATGGTTTTTCCCGCATCCAGACCTACGATATTTTTTAACGGGAAATGGTCTTTTCCGTTTTTAGAAAAGTTAATCGAAACCTTTTCATACATCGGTTTGGAGAAAACAATATGAATCTGTTTGATAGCGGTGTCTACATTTTGGTCGCCGTTTTCAAACTCCACGATACGGGCAACTTTGGGCTGACTGTTTTTATAGTCCGATTTTATTTGCCGGGCATTTACCGGGTCTTTGAAATACTTCGATTTTTCTAAAAACTCCAGAACAGCAGCTTCATTGTTGAAATCCAGGTCAATAATGTCCCGGATTGCTTTTTTCTTATCTTTTGCGTTTTCGTAGTATTTTTTAGCAATTACGTAGCCGGTAAAATAGCCTGAATCGGGATTTTCACTAACATCACTGTTATAAAACCAATTCCCGAAATTCTGGCTCAGCATTTCTTTTTTAAAGGCAGTCTGTACCGCATCATAATTTTTATACCCGTAAGCAATGTAGTGCGAAACGAATTTTTTGTTTAATGTCAGCTCCGAAATAAAATCGCAGGAACCTTCCTTAATGGCTTTCGACAAAACATTGATCTCGCCCGCTTTTTGAAAAGTATGTATAAATTCGTGAATGGTAATTTGTTCTAATTGAGCAGCATTGCTAAATTGAAACAGCTTCCGGAGGTTTTCATTTTCAAACTCTGAAACAACCGTGTTTTTGTCGCCTACAATTTTTTCAATTCCTAAAAGCAAATCCTGATTGTTCGTTGTACCGCCGGATTTTAGCGTTCCGATGGTATAATAGATATTTCCGTTTGAATTATTCGGATAAAGCGTTTTTAGTTTTTTCAGCGCTGTATTGATCTTCTTAATTTTTTGAGCATCAATTACCGTGTTGGGACGGATTGTATTCCAAAACTGAGGGTATTTTTCAATGACTTTCAGATAATCGTTTTCGTCAAATTTTTTAATGGCCATAAAGGCTTTCAGCCCTTCTGTTTTTTTGTTTAAAAAGAGGTTTTCAAGAACCTGCGTTTTATTGTTATCCGTCTTTTGGATGCTGTCGTATGCCAGCCAGAAATTAGTGATGTCGGATGTGTAAATCTTTTGGGCACCTGCATTATTGGAAAGTGCCAGCATAAAGATTGCCGGTAAAATGCGTTTCATTAGTGATTGTTCGTTTTGATGATTGACGGGCAAATAAACAAAATAAAACGATAACAGGATTATATACTTTTGGCTGTTATATCTTAAAATTTGAAGTGTTGCGTGGATGTGCCTGATTGTGTGGTTATAGTGATTATTCCAGAGGATCAGGATGAAAATTACGGCTGGTTTGCCCGATACAATTTATATTGCCGACCAATTACCGTTAACAGATTTGCTTAATTGTTTTGATTCTGCGCCTCAAAACCGTATCGTATTGCGGCCAGAAGGGGTTCAATGTGTATGTCTTTTAGCGCTTTGAATTTAATGCAATATCCGGTCACGCTCGCATTGCCTATTTCTTTTCCATACGTTTTGGCTAAGTAGGTCTTGTCATCAATACCAAGGATATAGACCGAGATTCCGGTTTTGTTAGCACTGATACCAATCTGGTAAAATTCCCTGGTTTTTCCGTCGGCATATTTTATTGTGTAGAAGCCGTATCCTATATTCGGATTAGCAACCGTTTTGTTTTCACTGTTTTTACCATCCAGGAACCATAATTTACATGCCGGCATGATTTCCAGAATGAGGTGGTGCAACGTTTGCATGTCGCTGCGTTTTGGTTCCGGCTGACTGCCGATATACACTTTGATCTGCTCTTGTGTGTCCATATAAAATGAGGGTTGCTGTTATTTCTTTTTATAATGCTTTAAGAGGAATGCGATGGAAATGATAAAGGTGATGCCATACACAACAGCTAATGCCGGTTTTTCAAATTTCAGATTCTGAAAGTCGAATTGCTTAAACAATGTTACTCCTAAAATGATTGCTATAATGGTAAAAACAAATACTAATGTGCTGTTCTTTTTCATGTTTTAATAGTTTTTCATTAATTATTGTTTGGTTGCAGTACAACAAAAATATACAAATATGCTAACTGTCGGCAGGGTGGGAGGGCATTATTTTTTAGTGTATCAGACCACAATTGGAATATATTACCGGGTGACAGCGGTTATTTGGCTTCAGCATAACAGCCTGATCCGATGCAGCAGCACGTTTTTTGGGATAGAAAAAGCAATATTCTTAAAATTAGCATTGATTAGAACGTACAACGGGTAAAAAACAGGTTGCCTGTTTAATTATATATTTTATTTTTGTGCGATTAAAAATCAGAATAAATAAAAGAAAACTCTTAAAAAATAAAATTATGTTTAAATTAAAAAGCCTGTCTTTATCTGCAATTGTATTAATTTTTGGTTTATCCTCTTGTAGTAACGACGATTCCTCGCCGGAACAAGCTCCCGTTCAGATTGAAGGTAAATGGCAATTTACAAAAGAAGGAAAAATAACAAACAGTCAGGAAGTTTTAAATGATTATCAGCATACTTCAGGCTGTTCCAAAGATTACACAGAAATACTTGCCGGTAATGTCATCAAAGATCATTATTTTGACAATCCAAACTGCCAGGAAACAATTGATACGGGAGTTTGGAATAAAAGTAACAATTCGATGACATTAGTATATCCGAACGGGTCTGCCATCAATGCCGAAATTATGGAATTGACCAATACTACTTTGAAAATGAAATATGTACTTTCCGGAGATACAAAAGTGGTCATTTTAACTAAGATTTAATCGTAAGTTAAACCACAGGTTTATACGATTGCTTAGTATAACTCAAAAAACAAAAAGCGCTGAATGGATTCAGCGCTTTTTTGTTTTCTTTATTTTAATTCAAAACGGATACACTTTTACAGCATCAAAATCCACCGTTTTTTAGCCTGTATTTTATAGAAGCACTTCTGCCGGATCGAGATTTTTTAATTTAAAAGTTCAATTATTTGTTTGTTTCCCCTTCCAATAGCCAAAGTCAATGCTGTGTGGCCTTCTGTTTGAATATTCTTGTCAGCACCATTCATCAATAGCAATTCTACTATTGCTGTATGCCCCATTTCTGCAGCCCTATGCAAAGCTGTAAATCCTCTGTTGTCTTTTGCATTTACCAACGCTCCAAATTTTAATAATAGCTTCAGGTGTTCTATTTTATTAGATTGTGTTGCGTTCATAATGGGTGTTGCACCCTGGATTGTCGTTACATTTGGGTCAGCGCCTAATTCTAATAGTTTTTGCATGGGTTCAACACCTTCTGTTACAATTGACCAATGCAGCGTAGCCAATCCGTCACCAGCCAGAGAATTGATATTTATTCCATTATTGACCTGCGCTACAATTCCATTGATATCAGATTTTGCTGCCGCAATATGCAATAAAGAATGGGAACGCAATGTTCCTGTTGTTGGGGCTACAAATGTTTCATCGAAAACCCCTAAGTGTGCCATATTACCATAACTTGAAAATGCCCAGAGTCCGGCATTTCTGGTGTTCAAATTTAATTCTTCCGGCAAAGGTGCAGGAATAACTTCTCCGATAGCATGGCTGATCAATAGAAAATTTAAATATGAATTCGTGAATGCTTCTGTTTCACCTTCCGTAAATTCACCGATTATATTCTCGATAATTAAGGTGTTATTTCTTTGTGATGTTTTAGCCAAAACAAAAACTTCCCTTAACCAGCTGCGAATAAAAATTAAAAATTCGCCATCAAAATAAATGGCCCATTTATGCTCCATTGCCTCAGGTTTAAATAATACTCCCGGTGCTAAAGAACCATCAATAGGAAATGTCAGGTCAGATACGATTGTTCTGTTATTTTTTGGCTTTTCTCCCCAAAAAGATGTTCCGTCTTCTCCTCCGTAAGAAATGGCGTTGGTAGCCATTTGTGAGTTTTGCGAACTTGAAAGCATTGTCTGACTAATAGGTCTTAAGTCAAGCAGTTTTACGTTCCAGGGGTTTTCTGAGGAGTCTATCCAGGGCAAAATCGCCTCTGTAGTTTCAGGTTCCGGTTTATTTTCTTTACCAAAAAGTTTCTTGAAAAATGACATATTTTTTTGTTTGTTATAGTGTCTTATTAAATTTACGCCAAATCCGTGTTATGGCTGTTTCCTTTTGTCTCAGAATTATCGATTTCTGAAAGGTCAAAGTCCTTTTCCGTCAGGAATATCGCTTTAATTTGTTTGACTGCTCCAATAGGTTTAAGTCTTAATAGATCGTCGTCGTCGTTTAATTCGGTTAAAAATCCGGTTTCAGAATTTGCTGTACCAAGAATAATCCATGGCCACCCGGATTCTGTCGCCATATAGTAAATATCCAGTTCAATATTTCCTTTGTCAGCATATAACTTGTCACCAATTGGATAGCCTTGAAATTCGCCAATAAATTCAAAGTTTGTCTTGTCATTCCGGTTATAATTTTTTCCAATTTGGGTCAGAATATATTCCCGTTTATTCTGCTCGATTTTGTCGGCTGCATTTTCCTGAATTTGGGAAGCATTCGAAAAACCCGGTCGTTCCGTTTGAAGTAAGAAGTATTTTTCCTCCTTTTGAATGCTGTAAATGGTGAAAATTTTCAATTCACTTGCCATAAATCAGTTGTCTTTTTAGCATGATTGGTTATCGTGTCGCAGCGTTTTCGGGCTTTGCGTTCGGACGGGAAATTTAAGGATTCCATTCTATATATTTTGGGGTGTCCACATTTTTAGAAACTTAAACTTTTTCGGATATTCCTCTCTTGGGCAAAATGCCAAACTAACTTCTTTATTATCGAGAGAAGATTCCGTTAAGACTACAAAATCAGTTTCATTTTTAAGGTTATCAAATTCCGTCTCATTCGTCAGGCAGATTACTTTTTTAAATATCCCATTGATCCATTTTATCATATTTTCATTTTCTTCAAATTTTCGGTAACAGGCTAATGAGGCGTGTGCTGTTATTACAGGAACTAATTTGTCAGGAATATTGTCTTTTACGATAATGTACATTTTCATACGCTGCTGTTGTCAATATGGTGTCTAAACATTGTTTTTTACAAGGCTTTTACCTGTTTTCGTGAAAAGCGATAGAGCCGTATTTCGTAAAACGGGTTTGCTAATGTAATTAATTTTGACCCTTATATTCAGGGATCAGGCATAATTTTTCCATGTTAATTATGATCAATATGATTATGGATATTGGTAAATTAAAATATATAGTTGTTTATATTTCCTGACAAAATGCTTCGGGTGTGATCCATTCCTGCTAAAAAAACGACAAGAAAAGAGAATGTTTTTTTGTTTGCATATTCCGTTTTTTCTTTCTGATCTTTCCAATATATTTGTAAGCATCAGTAATAAAGTGTTGCAACTTTAACAGGCAGCAATGCGTTAGCGTAAATTAAAAATAATGAGTGAATTTTCAGGATATGAAAAGATGCCTAGTAGCATGAAAAAACTAGGGCTAAGTGAAAAAGATTTTTCCGAAATGGAAAAATTAAAATGGGTTGTTACAGAAAAAGTCCATGGAGCAAACTTTAGTTTCATCTATGAAAAGGGTACTTTGAAATTTGCTAAAAGAAAAGAATACCTGATGTGGACAGACGATTTTTTTGGTTTTCAATTGGTTGTAAACAAATTAGAAGATGCCATACTTCGTCTCTTTGAGCAGCTGAGCAACGAAATAATCGGGGAAAAATATATTGTTTACGGTGAATTGTTTGGCGGCAAATATCCGCATCCGGAAGTCAATGTTATAAAGGATTTATATGCCATTCAAACCGGAGTGTATTATACGCCAGCAATTGAATTTTGTGCCTTTGATATTGCCATTGAAACAAATGGTTCCGATTCGAAATATTATCTGGATTATGAAACGTCACTGGCGTATTTTAAGCAGTTTGGAATATTTCATGCCAAACCATTATTCATTGGAAAATTTACTGAAGCGATGAACTTCAATATCAGAATAAACTCCACGATTCCGAAAGAATTTCAACTTCCGGAATTACAGGACAATTTAATTGAAGGTGTGGTGATCAAACCTTTTAATCAAATCGATCAGAGCACACTTTTATCAAGACCGATAGTAAAACTTAAAAACGCTGAGTTTGACGAAGAAGATAAATTTCATGAGGCCGAAAAATGGTCGTTCGTTCCGGATATTTCCTCTAAGACAGAAGATTTGTCTTTTATTGTAGCGGAATTAAGGAATTATGTCACTCAAAACAGATTGGAAAGCGCCGTCTCTAAAATTGGTCCGTTAGACAGGAGTAATCCGCTTCGGGTTTCTGAAATTAAAACCGAATTTTTAGATGATGTGCTCATCGATTTTAATGAAAACAACAACAATCTTTTAAACGATTTACTGCTTAGCGAAAAAGAGTGGATCATAGAAAGAGTGGATTTTGAAATCAATAAAATAATGGCTTCTGCTAACGGATAAACAGATGAATATTCTAAACAAGATAATGGCACTGTGCTCCGTTATGACGCTTTTTAGCTGTGTACAGGGCAATACTCAGATAAACAGGAACGAAAATCCTTTGGCCAGCTATACCAAACTGGAACCGTTCCAAAATGGATTTGCCCCGGTGGAAATGAATAAACTATCTGGATATATCGACAAAAAAGGGCGTAATGTTGTACCCTGTAAATACAACTTTGTATACGGATTCTATAAGGGGTTGTCGGTAGTTGAAGTGAATAAAAAACACGGTGTTGTAGATAGTACAGGCCGTGAAATAGTACCCCTCAAATATGATTTTATTGATGGTTTTGACGAGAGTAACAGAGCGTTGGTAAAATTAGCAGGAAAATGGGGCTATATCGACAGAAAGGGAAACGAAGTTATTCCTGTTATTTATGATCATGCCAGTTACTTTCGTGAGGAAATAACTACCGTTGAAGAAAACGGACAATGGTATATCATGGATACTATGAATAACAGAAAGCCGGTTCAATACGATGTTTACAAACTGGGGTCTTTTAATGACGGATTGGCCTCCATTAGCCTTTACGGACAATCGGGCAAAGGGTATATCAATAAGCAGGGGAAAATCGTTATTGCGCCTCAATACGACTATGTTTATGATTTTAAGGAGGGTCTTGGAATGGTAAAACGCGATGAAAAAGCTGGTTTTATTAATAAAAAAGGCGAAGTCGTGGTGCCTTTGCTTTATGATGGTTATCCTGATTTTATTAACGGAATGGCGGCGGTACACCTGAAAGACAGTGAAAACTATGGGTTTATCAATAAAAAAGGAACCCTGGTTATCCCGATGAAATACACGGGTCTACATGACTTTTATGACGGTTTGGCCATAGTCAGTGTGTCAGGAAAATATGGGTGCATCAACAAAAAAGGAGAAACAGTCATTCCTTTTAGCTATGATCAGATGTATTCAGGTGAGGGAAACTTTGCAGTGATGAAAGGCGGAAAAGGATATTATATAGACACTAAGGGAAAGGTACTGTTTCCGGAAGTGTATCAGGATGTGTATGCCTTTAAAGATGGAGTAGCCCTGGTAAAACAAAACGGCATCTGGTTTTATATAGACAAAAAAGGAAAACGGTTATTTTAAACAGGACAGAAGGCTAGCCTAAAACAGAAGGCGCAGATTTGCAATCCGTTGAACAACCGGTATCGTGACGGGTAGGCCACATTAAATTAAGAAAAAAAGATATGTACGATTACAAAAAGACAGCTGTTTTGCTGATAACTGTTATGATATTTTTCAGTTGTTTGAAAGGCAATTCCCAGGCATACAAAAGCGAAAATCCCCTGGCTGACTATACTGAATTCTATCCGTATAAAAATGGATATGCCACAGTGGGAATCAAAAGGAAATATGGATTTATCGACAAAAAAGGACGCAATATTGTACCCTGTAAATACAACTTTGTATACGAATTTTATAAGGGGCTGGTAGTTGTTGAGCTGGACGGAAAACACGGGCTTGTTGATACTACAGGTCGTGAGGTCGTGCCGCTGAAATACGATTTTATCGGTGGTTTTGAAGAGAGCAACAGAGCCATCGTGAAATTGAATGGCAAATGGGGCTATATCGATAAAAAGGGCAACGAAATTATTCCCGTTATTTATGAAAGTTCCAATCAGTTTTATGAAGACAAGACTACCGTTAAAGAGAATGGGCAATGGTACATTATAGATACCCTGAACAACAGAAAACAGGTCCAATTAGATGTGGACGGGCTCGGCTCTTTTCACGAAGGACTGGCAGCCATTAACTTACGCGGAAAACCGGAAGAAGGTTATATGGATAAGCAGGGAAAAATTGTCATTTCTCCTCAATACCAGAGTGCTTCTCATTTTCACAACGGTCTGGCATGTGTGAAGCGCAATGAAAAAAGAGGTTTTATAAACAAAAGCGGTAAAGTAGTTGTGCCGCTGCTTTATGATGGATATCTTCATTTTAAAGATGGAATGGCGGCTGTAAGTAGCAATGACCGATATGGATATATCAACACAGAAGGAACCCTGGTTATCCCAATGAGATACACGAATTCCTATGGCTTTTATCACGGTTTGGCAATAATCAGAGAGTCAGGAAAATATGGCTGTATCAACAAAAAAGGGGAAACGGTTATTCCGTTTAGCTATGATGAGATGTATTCTGGCGAAGGAAATTTTGCAGTGAAGAAAGACGGAAAAGGGTATTTTATAGATGCTAAGGAAAACGTGCTGTTTCCGGAAGTGTACCAGAGTGTGGATGCCTTTAAGGACGGAGCAGCCCTGGTAAAACAAAACGGGATCTGGTTTTATATAGACAAAAAAGGAAAACGACTATTTTAAACAGAACCGGACAATTAAAAAAAGAAGTCTTAAAAAAATCATAGACAACCACAGATAGCGCGAATTTACGTCGTCAGTTTGGCTAAAGCTGTACTTCTTGTTGTATGATTATTACATAATTAAAAAAAACCTGTAAATTTTGATTTACAGGTTTTTTTTATAGCCTTTTGCGAATACGGATACCGGACTTTTTATCGCTGTTGGCATAGGATAGCAAGAGAGTAACATTCGCTGCCGGAATAGGTATTTTTACCTGTAAGAAATCTGTGAAAATTTTATAGGTTCGGCATTCGAATAGGGAATGATTAAAAAGCGTATAAAAGCACTAAAAAAGCAACAGATGAAAAAAAAGGACATTATACTATTTCTGGTTTGTCTAATGGCAAATGTTTCGGTATTGTTTTCTCAAAATGATGCTTTAAAAATACTTCCGAACGGGAATGTCGGTGTAGGCACAACCAATCCGAAGGAGAAATTACAGGTAGCCGGAAACATTAAATCCGATGGACGGATCGAGGATAAAACCGGAAGTCTGATGCCGGTAGGTTCCGTCATTACTTTTGCCGGAACGCAGGCGCCGGATGGCTGGCTGTTGTGTGACGGAAGATCCTATCCGGTATCCGGCGATAAAAATGACCTTTTTAAAGTAATAGGAAATACGTATGGAGGCGCTAGCGGTCAGTTCAATGTACCCGATTTAAGACAAACCTTTGTTATGGGGGCAAATCCGGCAAACGGAAACGAACAGTTGGGCAGAAAAGGAGAAGCCGACAGGCATAGTCACAGTATAAATCCTCCTGCCCAGTCCTTTACCACATCGACAAACGGGGCGCATACCCATAAATTTAATTCCGGCTGGTATAAAAGAAATTTTGGAGGAGGAGGTTATTCCGGGATCGATACCAATGGTACAGATATTAAATACCAGACAACAGAAAGTGATGGAAATCATTATCACTCGGTTTATGTAGCGCTGCCCGCTTTTACAAGTGGGGAATATACGGGACAAAATCGACCGAAATGGACAGCTCTGAATTATATCATTAAATACTAAACATTAAAAATTAAAAAACTAATCATTATGGCAGTAACAATCACAGAAATTAAAAACCTTACTACTTCGGCCACTGTTGATGCAGCAGCTTTGGCAAACTTTAGTTTTAAAGGGACAGCAACCGATACCATTACGATTAAAGGAGATGCACCGGACTGGAAACCTACAGACAACATCCAGGTAACCTGGACCGATGGCGCTAAAGCAGGAGGAAGAGCTGTTAGCGGAATGCTGGATAAAGAAAATAAAACAATAACCGGATTAGTGGATGTTTCCAAATACAGTGTGAGCGTTAACGGACAACTTGGAATTGGCCCGGAAACAAAACCGGATGCCGTTTTAGTGAGCGTACGAATTGGAAATATTCCGTCGGAAAAAAATCCGAAAGGCGACTTGATCATCGATTTTAGCGATAAACAGGATGGAGCACCGGGTACGTCTATTAAATTAAACGAGCTGGTAGGCTGGATTCAGGGCAAATCAGGTGATAAGACAGCTGTTAGTTTTCCTCCGGGTCAGGGCGATGGTAAAGACGTCAAAGATTATGAAATCGAATTTAAAGAGTTTTACTACAACGTGACACAAAATACGTTCGATTTTAATGTACAGTCAAAAGAGGGGAATGAAATAAAATTTGGAAATTTCACCATTAAAAAAGCAGGTTTCAGAGTAACCAATACGCCCGTAACAGTTGCAACCAAAGCAATTGAAAAATAATATTCCCGTAGGAAAAAGATTTTAAAAATATAACATTACCATTCAAAAGGGATCCGGTTTATTCTATAAATTAAGGGTCCCCTTTGTATTGACTGACCTGTTGTTTTCTGATCAGGTTGATCAAATAGTAGCATTGCGTTTATTATGGCAGCGAGTAACTCTTTTTTAGTAGAAATCACAGGGCAGACGGAATTTCATTTAGGAAATCCGGCTGCTCCGATTGCTGTTGCTATTGCTCTTGGTTACAGAAGCAGGATTACAGAAAATACAAAAGAAGAAAGTTTTTTGTATGCCACCCTGACATCCGGAAATAAAAACGGGATTAGCGTACAGGATATTATGAATTGCTGTACGGCAAAACAGGAGGTCATACCGGAAATTCTAAATGCCGTTACGTTTAAACAGTTTTCGGTAACCTATGGTTCCGGCGGAATGGATGCCACGGAATTTAAAATCGAATTTAATTGTAAGATCAATATCAACGGAAAGTATTTTGATGCCGTTATAACGATCGATTACCAGAAAAACGGTTCGCAGACACGTTTTGCCTTCGGAGGCGTTTTATTGGTAGATGAGCACCGTTTTACCTTAAACTTTGTCCAGGAAACAGCGGCCGGTTATGTATATGCCGCTTATCAGTATTCCGGTAAAACAACGATCGATTTACGCGCTTTGGCCACGAAATTCTTTGGCGAAAGTGCGACCGGTAAAATGCCGGCTCTTTCCTTTACACTCGAAACATTTAAGGCCTTTTTACTGTATAAAAAAGAAAAAGACACCTCCGGTCTGTTCTTCGGAATGGGCGCCGGGCTCAACCTGGATGTAAAAGAGCTGCCTCTGGCCGGACCTGTTTTAACACAGGGCAATGCCTTTGCTTTTAAAGAAGTACTGGCAATTTATGCCAGCGGAACTTTTGAAAAAGAAGAATTAGAACGCTTTGACGGATTACCGCCGGTAGCGATTAGTTCCGGTTTTAATATTACCACACAACTGGAGATTAATGGCAATGAGGAATATTATGCTTTAAATGACGGAACAGCTCAGGAGTATAAAGAACCGGAGCAGCCGCAGCAAACAAATGTTACAACGGTAGCACCGTTAGGCGACGGCATAATCGCTAAGGCAAAATGGAAAAAATTAGATAAAAAAATCGGCCCGGTAACGTTACAGCGATTAGGCTTTGCCTACCAGGACAGTAAAGTTGTTTTGCTGCTTGATGCCACGATGGAAATGAAAGGCATGGGCATGCAGCTCATGGGATTCGGTCTGGGCTTTAAGCTCCAATGGCCACCCGGAACACCTGATTTCTACCTGGAAGGCCTCGGACTTTCCTATAAGGCACCGCCAATCGAAATATCAGGAGCCTTTTTACATACTACAGCGTCCTACAACGGAAAAACCATTGATGTCTATAATGGCGGCGCGATCATAAAAGTAAGCCGTTTTACCATCTCGGCCATCGGATCCTATGCTAAAGTAGCCGATGAAGCGTCCTTATTTATTTATGGCGTATTTGACGGCCCTATTGGCGGTCCGGCTTTCTTTTTTGTCACCGGAATTGCCGCCGGATTTGGTTATAACCGCAAAATAAATGTGCCTTCAATTAACGAAGTAGCGCTATTCCCATTGGTGGCTTTGGCCATGCGACCGGAAGAAGATAAGGGATTATTACCCTTGCTGGCTTCGCTGGAAACACCAATGAAAAACGGTAAAAAACCGATAGAGATTTCCATTGGTGATTACTGGCTGGCTGTTGGAATTAAATTTACCTCATTCAAACTCATTGAGTCGTTTGTACTGCTAACGGTTAATTTCGGAACACAGCTTGAATTTGCAATCCTCGGACTTTCCCGACTGAGCTGGCCGGAAAAATCAATGGCTCCGGAACCGATAGTTTATGTAGAGCTCGCTATTCTGGCACATTTCGGACCGGGTAGTGATGTGATTTCCGTGGAAGCCGTTATTACACCAAATTCCTATGTCCTTTCAAAAGACTGTAAACTATCCGGAGGATTTGCTTTTTATACCTGGATAAAAGGACCTCATGAAGGCGATTTTGTCATTACGCTGGGTGGATACCATCCGAAGTTTATAAAACCGGCACATTATCCTACCGTACCGCGACTGGCATTAAGCTGGAAAATAAGCAACCTGCTATCCATTAAAGGAGAAATGTACTACGCGCTTACCGCTTCAGCAATTATGGCAGGCGGTAAATGGGAAGTACTTTTTAAAACCTCAATTATTAAAGCGTCAATTGTTATCTGGGCCGATATGCTCATTTCCTGGGCACCGTTCCATTATTATATCGATATGGGTATTACGGTTAAAATCGAGGCCGATATTAAAATTGCCTTTATACGGATTCATTTCAGTTTCGAAATGGGAGCGGAGCTGCATATATGGGGACCGCCATTTGCAGGAGAAGCCTATGTGGACTGGACGATCTTTTCCTTTACCATTCCTTTTGGCGATCATTCCAGAAAAGAACCGAAAAAGCTGCAATGGGATGAATTTGCAACTGGTTTTATACCACAGAAAAAAAGCAATACAGCAACCAATGCACGACTTAAAGAAGGTAAAACAACAGCGGTTTCCAATCCTGATCCAACCAATATAACCATCAGTAACGGTTTGATTGAAGTAAAAGGAGAAACCAAATTCCCGGTAATCAATCCGCAACAGCTGGCCATTACAATTGATTCTTTTATTCCGGTATCGCAATTAAAAATCAATAATAAAGAAGTGTCCGGAAGTACCGTGATAAAATCGGAAACGGGTACTCTTGTTTATGCTGACAGAGAAAAAAATATCGGAATCCGTCCGTGTGGTTTTACAAAAGGCACCGTAGCATTCGAAATGAATGTGGATGTTGTGTTGGGTAATACAAAAATGGATGTAACGGTTTCCGGTATCGCAAAAGGAGTCGCCGAAGCCTTATGGGGAGGTGAGGAATCGAAAAGCAATAATGCCAATCCGGGAACCTCGAAAGTACTGACCAATGTGTTGAGTGGTGTTATCATTCAGCCACCGGTGCTGCCGCAGGTTGCCCAGATACGAACGTTTGATTTTTCAGCCTTATTCGATGCTTCAAGCGGAACATTCGACTGGAAATTCACGCTGGCTAAAACAGCAGAAGCCTATCATGCTGTTGAGGTTTTAGGCTATTATGATGAAATCAATAATATCAGGGTAACCGGTATTCTTGAAAAAACGTATGAAAAAAGCAGTGTAAAAGAAAAACGGGAAAACATTGTTACCCTTCTTAAAGCTGGGTTTGACAAAAGCTTCCCGGATATTGAGGAGGAAGCAATAAACAGAAATATGACCAATGAAGATAATTATTTTACCGGTATTCCGGTGATATGCGAAATAGGTGAACTGCCGAAATATAGTACCGATGTAAAATAAAAACGTACAGGGTAAAACGTAAAAAAGAATGAGCGAGAATACGAAAATAGTGCAATGTTTTTTACCGGCTATGGTTGCCGGAAAATATACTACGGAAGTCAGTCAGCGGGTTATAAAAGACAAGGCAAGCATTCAGGATATTAAAAAAACATTCGATTTTGGTGTCGATGCGGCCCGGTTTACACTTAATCCGAATGATATTTATTCCGTTTATCCGCCGGCCAATAAATCGGGAAACTATTCGGAATCATTGCCCCATTTGGTATTTACCCGGCGGACATTGCCATGGGAGCGTACTCTGGACGGAAAGCTTCCGGTTTTCCAGCGGGCATCAACCCCGGAAAACAAGCGTAATCCACAGGAATCACCACCGGTTCCCTGGATGGCATTACTGCTTTTTGACGAGGAAGAAATGAAAGGCTTGCCGATTAGTAAAAATACCATTGCTGCCGTTATCCAGCCGAATCTTTCCGATGGCATTATCCGCCCGGAAATTTTTGACGCTAAGGCGGCCGGAAAAGAGGGATTAAAACTAATGGAATGGGAAAAAACGACCGATGGTTGTTTTACAATGGACCTGACAAAAGAACAATTTGAACACTATATTCCGTCCATGAAAAGTCTTTCCCTGCTGGCACATGCCAAAGAGGTAAGCATTGATAATAAGGACAAAGAAGGAATTACAGATATAAATACCGACGGAACCGGCGTTTTTGCGGTTATCGTCGGAAATCGCCTGCCGGCAAAAGGAAAGCAGCATACCGCCATTCTGGTATCGCTGGAAGGATATACCGACTATTTAAAAGGCACCAGTTCAAAAAAGAACATTCCGGACGATCATAAAGCCCGGCTGGTTGTACTGGCCAGCTGGAATTTCAGCGATTCGGGAAGTTCCAGCTTTTCGCAGCTGGCAGACGGACTGGAGTTGAAGAGTATCAAAATTCAGCGGGGCAACGAAGCTCCGGAACTGGTATCGTATTTTGATTCGGGTTATGTCCCGCTGGAACATGTAACACGAACCGGTGCGGGTACGATTTCCTGGTACCATGGTCCGTTTGTACCGAAACTATTTCCGGCAACTTCAAAGTGTATTTCATTTGCCTCATCCGATGCGGCATTGCGATATGATAAAACCACCGGTTTTTTTGATATTTCCTTTGCGGCAGCCTGGCAATTGGGGCGTATACTAGCTTTACAGAACCAGGAGTTTTCCAAAGCCATTCTGAATTGGCGTATGGCACAAAATCAACTGGAAGCCGAAAAGTTAAGAAACAATACGCTAAATGCCATTTTGGAAGATGACAGTGAAACAGCTGCAAAAGATAAAGTAATTCGTTATCTGGGTAAATTACATGCGGTAGAAACGACAGTACCGGCAGAAAAAATCACCGATTTACCGACAACTGTACCGCAGGAGGTGAAACACTTTTTAGGCAATTTGTACAAATTAAACGGAATCCCGTTTTCGTATATCGTTCCCCATGAATTGCTTCTGGAAAAAGAGCATCAGAAAAATACGGGAACCTATACCGGAACACTTTCCCTGTTTTATGTCGATCCGAACTGGATAGAAGCCTTGCTGGACGGTGCGCTTAGCATTGGCAGGATCCATAAAAGTGATGCCTTACTGGAACAGGCGGTGAACGGTAATTTTATAGACGGTTATCAGACGCAGTCAATCGATATCAGCAGTGAAACAATCACAAGAAAAGGACGACGACTCAATACCACCGGATTCCTGCTTCGGTCGGATCTTGTTTCCGGTTGGCGCGGACTGGAAATTACGGCTTTTGATGCCGGTGGTCAGCTGCTTCCCGCTCTGCGTTTTGAACGTATCGATTCGGATATCTTCCTGGGTATTTTTGACGGTAACATTGCCGGCATCACGATAAAACAGCCTTATGAAGGATTGCATTTCGGTATCAAAAACAATAGTGCTTATATCAAAAATCTAAAAAATGAAGACGGTACCAATCAGGAAATAACAGATGGTACGGCAGATGTTAACGCCGAATTAAATGACGGACTGATTCAAAACGGTGTTATCGATATAGCTGGTTTAGCCGGTGTGATGCAGGAAAAATTAACCGCTAAACACTGGATGAATACAACCGGTGAAAGCAAAGGGATCTATTTTACATCGGCAGAATTCGCCTATCAGATGATCGACAGTCCGGTAAAAAAGAGTATAACAATTAATATCCTAAATACCGATAGCCATGCATAATACTTCCAGACTTTTGGTACCCATGTATATGGAAGCCCTGGCATTGGGGAGCGATAAAAACGATTGCATGGATCTGGGTCCGCAATTGCAACAATACAATCAGAGTATTCTGGGGAATGTTTTACAACCGGATACGAACAAAACAATATCGCTTAAAAAAGGAATACACCTGCATTGGACCTTACCCAAGGCATTAAAACACGCTTTTATAAACGAAGGGGAAGACGTGCAGTTTCCGTATACACCTAACCGGTGGATGGTTATCCGGATCCGGACGGACAAAGGGATAAAAAGTATGGAATCCCGCATGTGGATCGTTAAAAGTGATGAAAAAAATAGAATCAAAAGCAATAAACCCATACCAAACTGGGTCACGATACAGAATGACAAGCTGGATTTCGGCAATCTCGGAAAGGTTGTCGAATGGTCTGAAGCTTATGAGGACACTGTAACACCACCCGTTTTAACCGGTGTAGGCGCAGTGAACCCGTATTTTGCTTCCTTGTATCAGAGTAGCAAAAATGTTTTTGCGTTCCACGATGATATGGCCGACATCGATTCCGATTGTACGGTTACGTATGTGGTTACCGGCTGGTATAATGATCCTGCCGCAGATCCGCTGGCACCATTCGATTTTGACGAAGCAAAGGCAACAAGCGAACAGATCCGTCAAAAAAGAACACAGGATTGGTTTAAACAACAATGGAAATGCGATCAGGAAACCTATCCGGAATCCTGTTTACTGCATGCGTCCATCCATAGTATTCAGTGGAACAGCGCGCTAAAAAGCGGCGTTCCGGACGGAGCGGTACAGGTTTATGCCGGCAATACGGCTATTGAATCGCTAAGCGCTCAGATTATCAAAAGCAGTGCGATTGAAAAACCGGGTGTGGAAACCCTGTTAAATGCCCTGCAATACCAGTTTCTGGAAGACAGCAAAAATGAACCGGGCCTGAAATCCATTCAGACAGAAATTCATAAAAGAGGCTTTACGCCTAAAAACAGGAGCTCAGTCTGGGAGATCACCCGGGTTGAAGCGGCCGATTCAGCATTGGAAAACAAGCAGGACGACAGACCGCATTTTCCTGAAAACAGTGCTGTTCTACAAGAACTGAATGAACTGAATACAACTCAGATTAGCTGTAATAAGATCAAACAGGAGATAGTAAGCCTGCAACAGGAATACTATTTCCTGTGGTACAAACAGGCATATAAAACAGTGAATGATTATACGGTTCCCAACTTTGATTATAATACTTCCAGGGAAATTATACTGGATTTGCTTGTCAGTAAAAAAGTGGAAGCAGATGTACTGGAACGGGAAATCCAGCATCTTGTTTCGGGCTTAAGACAATATAAAGAATTCGCAGCAACAAATCCGGAATTTGAACTAAAGGAAACTCTGGAAGACCGTTTTTGGGAGCCTAATGATCCCGTTTTGCTGTTTTGCGGATCGGGTATCGGAAATACCGAAAAACCGGCTTTTCAGGCCACCGATAAAGAAATCAACTGCAGGCAGGAAGACCAGTTGCTTACGAAGCTTTATCTGAACGTTCCTTATAACGATACCAGCATTCCGGTAACGATACCGGCTGCCCTGATTAACGTTCCGGGAGTAAATGCATTGCAGCATCCCAAATTGCCTTTTGCCGCTATAAAAGCATTGGTGTCTGAAACACTTTTACTGGATCATTCGCTTTCACTGGATATTGCGCTGCAAGCCTATATTGAAGCACAATTGGGAGAAGGAAAAGACAAGACCAGTGCGGTTATCAGGGCTTTTAGCCAACAAGTAACAGCCGTACAGGATAAACCGGATTACAGGGAAAAAGAAAAGGCACACGAACGTTTTGCCATTATCCGATGGGAACAGGCATGGACACCGTTGTTTATGGTTTGGGATATTGTTTATACGTCCAATAATCCGGATATAAAGGATCTGGACCTTGTGGAAGATACAGCAAAATGGAAACTGGAAGAAGGGCTGTATTTTAAAAAACAAGCTGCGAAAGAGCAGGGAGCGCCTGTTGCGATTAGCGGCATAAGTCCGTTTTCCAATTCGGTTTTTGCGAACCTGAAAAAGACGGTTCCGGAAGCTATTGTGTATAAATACGGAGAATTAAATCTCATTGCACAGGCATTGAGTGGTTTGCATAAAAATTTACTGATGCAGCGAACCGATATTCAGTTACCGCCCTTTCAGTATAGCAGTGATCCGGATTATAATTTTAATACGGAATATCAGCTTGACCGGAACGAGTTAAATGTGATCGGGGAAGACGGCTATAAGCTGGGTTGCGATCCCGGGAATATAAACGGAACGGATGCTGCTGTTTTTAATCCGTTGCGTTCGGGAACACTGAAAATAAAAAACCTTTCGATAGTGGATGCTTTCGGTCAGGTAAAAAAAGTAATCGTCGAAAACGATACGAATAGTACAGATATAACCTGTTCGGCTACCCTACAAGGTAGTGAAAAAGAATCGGATATGATCATTCCGTTACCGCCAAGGATCATTCAGCCTTCCCGTTTGCAGTTCAATTGGTTAAACACGAGTGACAGTATTATTTATCAGGATACCGGAAAAATGGACAGTCCGGTTTTGGGATGGCTTGTTCCCAATTATCTGGATAATAGTATATTGGTTTATGACGGGGACGGCAATGAAGTGGTTGTTCTGCAAATAGCATCGGATCTTACCGGAAATAAAGGACTTAAATTAATTAAACAACCTTTTCCGGGTGGAAATGGAATACCGGAACTCACTGCAAATCCGCAGCTGAAAAAACTGCTGGAGGTTCTCAATAGCGGGAGCAGGGTTTCGGGCATTATGGATCTGGCCTATAAAGTGAGCATGCATGCCATCGGGAATGCGGCCTTGCAGAATACAACATCGGCCTTGTTATACGGTCAGCCTTTGGCTTTAGTGCGTTGTTCGGTAGGTTTGGAATCGTTGGGACTTCCGTACTATGACCAGCGTTGGAGTCAATCCGGGAAAGAAGATACCGGGAATATAGAAACCGTCAAATTCCCGCTTACAATAGGGGATTACGATATGGAAAAGAATGGCGTGATCGGTTATTTTACCGATGCGGAAACGGATGTATTTCACACTGTTGCGAATGCACCGGAATTTAATTTCAGCGATTCGGATTCCTTTTTTACTAAGAATACGACATTAAAAATAAACCTGAATCAGGAGCCGGTAAAAGCAACTTTACTGCTGTATCCTTCGGCCGGGGTACATTTGGCAACCGGGATTCTGCCCACAAAGTTTGTGGCATTATTTAACCATAATTCGGAGCGTTTGTTATCGCAACTGGACATTGGTTTCCGGGTAGCCCCTTTTATAGCCGAAAAAGTGGCTCCCGATATTCCGATACCGGCCGGGATTAATGCCAACTGGAAATGGACCCATAAGTCGGATGTGATAACCTGGCAGAATGATGAAGCTTTGGCCGAAGGAAAAAACAAGCAGGTTTCCGGTTTTAAAAAACAACAGGTTTACGAAGGATGGCTGCGGCTAAGCAATTTAAAAACGAATAATTAAAACATAAAATATGGGATATGTAACTACAGGCAGCAGTAATTCGGTCACGAATAGGGAAGCGCTGGCGTTGGATATAATGATCGCTCAGGAGGAAAAAAAGGCCATCTTACTGATGGGGGTTTTTACGGTTGAAAATTTGGATACACTGGTCGCGGCAGCCGATTTAAAAAAGCTGAGTTGTGAGCTATGGGCCAAAACGGACGACGGAAATAAAACAACGACTTTTCCCGTGAAAATCTGTGAGTTTTTATACGATAACAATAACCTGGGCAAACGGACCTATAACTTTCCGAGAGATTATAGCGATGCCTATACCTATCTGATCGTAAAAATAAGAGCGGTAAAATGTACGGTTACGACACCATCGGCGACTTTACAACTAAGCTTTAAAGATAAAAACGTTGCCACCGATCCGAAACCGCTGGTGTCACTTCCTTTTACAGTGATCGCAGAAGAGGCCAAACCGGAAATTAACGGGTTTGAATCGGATAAAACAGTGGTACAGCGCAACGCACCGGTTACTTTATCCTGGAATGTTAAAGGCTCCCAGTATATTTTAAGGGAAGGTCTGGAAGAATTAAAACGAGGTACTGCCGAAACGGATTACCATACCATAGCCAATATTGCTAACGGGGATCATTCGTATACCTTAGAAGTACAGAAGGGGACTGTTTCCATCACCAAAACGATATTGGTCCGGGCGTTAGGGGAATCAAAATTATATTCCAATGCGAACCCGACCGGAGCGTTTGCGGCCTATAAAATCGGCAATTTTTGTGCGGCTCAGGATGCATCCTATCTGTATAGTGTAATGTTGAAAACCGAAAATAAAAAAACGCAGATCGATCATATCGGCTATACGAATACGAATGAAGGTTTTTCGGAGAACTGGCATAGAATAATACTTTCCGATGAGGAGAAAAACAAACTGAAACCTTTTGCTACGGCTCCTTTATTGCACATGAAAAGTGCGGGAGAATTATACGGACGCCTGTTTTTTATCGGCGGCAGCTATATTAAACCGATGGAGTCCGGTAATGCCGTTGCCATTGTTAATATGGATGCCGAAACCGGTTCCAGAGTAATGGTTGTCGAAAATCGACCGTGGGCTTCCCGTACGGGGCATTCCTGTGCGATTTTCCCTCATGGTGATCA
Source organism: Flavobacterium sp. UBA4197 (assembly GCF_002379575.1). Taxonomy (NCBI): domain Bacteria; kingdom Pseudomonadati; phylum Bacteroidota; class Flavobacteriia; order Flavobacteriales; family Flavobacteriaceae; genus Flavobacterium; species Flavobacterium sp. UBA4197. The sequence goes on along the minus strand of NZ_DFUB01000005.1, from coordinate 146,382 downwards.
GGATAAAATCTGGCTGATGGGTGGTGTGGACGAATGGGGTGCTGCATTAAACGATATCTGGGTATCGGGTGATGGTAAAGTATGGGATAACATCGGCGCAAACGGAAATGTGAATCCGGACAAAACCAGTACTGTAAAAATGCCGTGGAAATCAAGATGTCTTAGTGGTGTTGCCACTGAACTGGATGCCAACGGAAGTAAAAAAGCCTTATGGATGGGCGGTGGTTTTTCCGAAATAGGCGGGACGGAAACCCCGGATATCTGGAAATGGGACAAAAATAACTGGACTTTGATCACACCATTGACCATCAATAATAATTCGTATTTGTCTTCCGGTTTGTCCTTTTTAGGTAAGGATACGATAGACAGCACGGGAATTTTTTTATTGGGAGGTTATCAGGAACAGGAAAACAAAAAGAAATATTTTTACAGAGTAACCTTAAACAATGGTAAATATGGCAGCAATCAGATGGATACGGCTGCCGGTGTGGACAGTTTTGCCACAACAAAACAGTCCAAGATTGTAACGGGCTTTTTTAAAGGCTGTTTATGGTATATGGTCTTTACCAACGAAGGTGATCTGGGGATTACCTATTCTGACTTGTTTTACTGGGTACCGGTGGCAACGGGTCAGACTTTAATTTTAACATAGTTTACCAACTTAAAAGAACGATTATGAATAAAATAGGGTATAGCTACGTGCTTTTGTTGCTGTTACTGCTAACGAAATCGCAGGCACTGTTTGCGCAATCCAGGTACACCGCTTTATTGCCGGAAATTGATAAGGCAGTACCGGCAGAAAGTAACAGCGATTTACGGGTTGCGGCAGATGACAAAGGAAACGAAACCAATAAGTCATTTTTTAAATTTGACTTTAGAAATTTGCCGGCTAGCGCAAAGATTGAAACCTTGAATCTGAAATTATATAACAGGCCGAATGTTAATATGTCTGATTTTTTGGTGCAGCTGATAACGGCTTTACGAGGTACAAACGAATGGACCGGAAGTGAAACGAGTTTAACCGACCCGAAATTAAGCTGGGCGATTTTAAAAAATAATACAGAAGGACCGATAGGTCGCGCCGAGATGCGGAAGAGTACAACAGCCATAACGATGAAACTCAAATTGCCGGGTGCCCTTAAACCGGTTACGGATTTTCTGCCGGACGGTATTTTATCCCTGGCAACACGATCGCCGGAAAAAGGGCAGGATACCCGGTTTTTCTCTTCCATAACAGCCGAAACGCCTTTCAATTTTTCCAAAAAACCGAAATTACAGGTGTCTTACGAAATTGATCCGTATCCGTTTCGGGAAGACTGGGCGCAGCCTTTTGGAAATGCACAGCACAATAGTTTGCTAAACTGGAAGAGCAATGCTGTTGTTCAGGAAGCGCAAATCCGTACACTTCCTTATGGTGGCGGGTATCTACAGGAAATCGGTCCTACCGGAGCTCTTGCCATCTATAAAAATCTGCCGGTAGTGTTTACACAGGCAACTTCGGGAACATCGGCAGTCTTTTATGTAAAGCAACTGGATTCGAAAGGAAATGTTTTATGGCAGCAAGGAGTTGACGATGTGGCAAAATCATGGCCATTGATTGATGAACAGGGGCGTTTATATTATATTTCCAAATCCGGAAAACTGAGCATATTGGATTTAAACAATGCCGGAAATATACTGTTCAGTAAATCCCTTTCGGAGATTACGAACAAACAGTTGTCAACCATCAACAATAATGCGGCTATAGGATATGACGGGACGCTTTACCTGCCATCGGATACCGGTATTGTTGCGCTTTCGGCTTATCCGCAATGTAAAATACGTTGGAAATACGAACCGAAGGCCAATGAAATTAACGGTCCGGTTTCACTAAGTCCGGATGAAAGCAAAGCTTTTTTTATAGCGGTTGATACCCAGCAAAAAAAGAGCCGCCTGGTCGTACTGGATAATATGGACGGAAGTATAACAGCCACATCCGATTATGTTTTGGACGGCTATCAGAACGATACTAATTTTTATATTCCGGCACCGGTTGTCCGGGATAATGCTAAGGTTTTTGTGCTTAATGGTTTTGACAACGGTAACAAACTCTTTGTATTTGATATTGACGATAAAGGCGGTATTGCCCAAACGCAGTTTATAGCATCCGGAAGTTCCGTCAATACAGGGATTTCCCAGCCGGTAGTTGATGCCGGATCGAATGTCTTTTTTGTTTTCAACTCAAAATTAGCAAAGTATAATGCGGATTTGAATAAAGCTGAGGTTTTCGAAAAATCGGCAGCTTTGGATAATGCTTCGGTATTGCTGACAAATGCTTCGTCCCATATTTATGCGACAGATCCTTACAGTACGCCAAAAATGATACTGGGATTTCAAAACGATACAGAAAACCCGAATGCCTTTGCAGTAGCTGTCGATACGGCTATTGGCAATACAAAGAAAAATATAGTCCTGGCTCCGGACGGAACGCTTTATACGGTTACGGCTACGAATCTGATAGCGGTTACCGCGGCTAAAGTTGCTGCAAACGATATCATTATCAGTCAGACGGATTTAAAAACGAATACCGTTTATCGTGCCACGAATAGCATTACGGTCGAAGGCATTACGGTGGCGCCTTCTGTAAATACCATTCTTAATTCCGGCGGAAGTATTTCTTTTAAACCGGGATTTACCGTGACCAAAGGAGCACAACTCAATTGTAAAACAGCTAATTAATACAACGCTTATCTAAATATATACCTACCATGAAAAAAAATTATCGGTTATCAGGAATCCTACTCTTTATCCTTTCGAATCCATTATATGCACAAAGTACAGATGCCATGAAAATTCTTCCGAACGGAAACGTTGGTATCGGCACATCTACGCCCACACAAGCCAGATTGGTCGTTTCCGGAGAACAAAGCTCTAATATGGGCGGCATTTTTGTCTACGGTTACAGAAGTTCCAAAGTTATGGACTCGGGGACTGTGAAAAATTCGATATATGCGACAGACGGTGTAACCGCGCAACAGTTTAATGTGGTTTCAGACGCGCGTATCAAAAAGATATTGGGTGTGAGCAACAATGCCAATGACCTTGATATTCTTTCAAAAATTGTTATCACGGATTATAAAATGATCGATTCGGTTCAAAGAGGCAGTCAGGTGTATAAAAAAGTGATCGCTCAGCAGGTGAAGCAAGTATATCCGCTGGCTGTGGCTACTAAACAGACCGAGATTATTCCGAATATTTATCAGTTAAGTACCATTCAAAACGGATGGATACCGGTCAACACAAAAGACCTTGCGGTTGGTGATAAAATCAAACTGGTTTTTAGCGGAGATGCAATACTAACCGATATTTTAGCGATTAACAAAGATAGAATCCGCGTTAATTGTACCAAAGAAGGAAGTGTTTTTGTGTACGGAAAAGAGGTTCATGATTTTCATTCTGTGGATTACGAAGCGATTGCGATGCTTAATGTAAGTGCTACTCAGGCATTATTAAAGCGTATCGAAATGCTGGAAAATAAGAATATCAATCTGGTTCAAACGGTAAGCAAACTGGAAAAAGAACAGCTAAAAACAAACGATCGCCTGAAAGCAATAGAACAGTTGCTATTACCGGTAGTGGCGGAAAACGAAACTGTAAGATAATAAGAAGCAAGAGGCGAGAAGCAAAAAGCAAGAGGCAAGAAGCAAGAAGCAAGAAGCAAGAGGCAAAAAGCAAGAGGCAAAAAGCAAGAGGACCATTAACAACCTAAAAACGATACTATGACAATTACAGATTTTACACAGGTTCCGTTGGGAACAATATTACCATTTGTATTTAATGATTCTTTAATACCGGATGGCTGGTTAAAATGTGATGGCAGTGAAATACCGGAAAAATATAAAACCTTAAGAGAATTGTTAAAGGGATATACCCCTAATTTTGCAGGGAGAACATTAATTGGTGGCGGAATTTCGAATGATGGCAGGCAGTCCGATGGGACCTCTCCTAATTTTGGGGCTACAACAAGATGGCCTTTAGGGAAAACAGGTGGAGAGTTTCAGCACAAATTAACGGTTGGTGAAATGCCAAAACACGGGCATACTATAAACGGAGGTGATTTTGGATTGCACCATAGAAGTTTTGAAGGTAATGGTGGTTCCGATATACCATTTAAAACGGAAGCGGGAGATGGTAGAAAATTGCGCGGTGTTGATACTGAAGGTGGCGACGGATTCCATAATACCATGCAGCCGTATTATGTGATTAATTATATCATTTATGCAGGAAGTGAGTAAAGAGTAAAGAGTAAAGAGTAAAGAATGGGGATATTATGCCCCATTTTTGCTTCGTTACCATACTGGTCAAAGATAATCGGGGACTAAAAATCACGTATTTTTTCGTATTGACCGGTAAAGGCTAAGTTGTTAATTTAGATAGTCTTAAGAGATCAAAAAAGCTGTGCTATGGAAGCAAAATACGGATTTACCAAAATGACCGTTGCAGAATTTGAAACCTGGATTTCAAATCTGAGAGTCGGACGGACTATTTTAAAAATTCAACAACATCATACTTATGTTCCCGGTTATATTCATTTTACGGGAAACAATCATTTTGACCGGCAATTAGCGATGAAGAACTATCATGTCAATCAAAACGGATGGCAGGATATCGGGCAGCATTTTACTATTTTTCCGGACGGAACGGTTGTGACCGGCAGAAGTATGGAAAAGTCACCAGCCTGTATTACAAACCAGAATGCGAATGCGATTTGTATCGAGAATTTCGGAAACTTTGATCATAATGCCGATGTGATGACGAATCTGCAAAAGGATGCGATTATCGCGATTACTGCGGCTTTATGTAAACGGTTTAATCTTCCGGTTAATTCCAATACAATAGTCTATCACCATTGGTTTCGTTTGGATAACGGTGTCCGGAACAATGGAACCGGAAACAATAAATCGTGCCCGGGAGCCAACTTTTTTGGCGGCAATAAAGTACCCGATTTCGAAAACCATTTTGCCCCTTTGGTAAGAGCAAAACTAGGCAGCCATCCGATTAAAACCGACAGCAGTGCTATCCGGAAATATGTATACGTAACGGCTAACAGTCTTAATGTGCGTACGCAGCCGGATGCCGGAAGCCCTAAAGCCGCTGATCGTCCCGGTATTCCTTTGGGAGCTGTTTTGCGTGTGTATGAAGAAAAAGACGGCTGGCTGAAAATATCCAATACCCAATCCCACTGGGTTGCGGCCAGATATACGGTTGCGGTGAAAAGAGCCACCGTAAATGCTACGATTTTAAATGTGAGAACCGGTCCCGGTACCAACTTCCCTAAAATTGACCGGATTGAAAAAGACGAAGAAGTTTTTGTTTTTGAAGAAGTAAACGGCTGGTGTAAAACTGACCTCGGTGAAAAGTGGGTGACCCGATCTTATTTGAATTTTTAAAGGTAAATATAAATCAGTCTGCCGGATCCAAAAACCGTGTTCTCAGGAGTTTTCCCAACTTTTCATATTAAATGGTGTCTGTATTGAGCTCGGTTTTAGGGAATTCAGGTCATGCAATAGTTCCAGATCAGTATAGTCAACGGAACCGTCGGCGGCTATTTTTGAAGCATATAATTTCCCTTCCTTAGTAGCAATTATTCTGTTGCTATTATCAATGTCTGCCCATGTAATGTCTTTGAGTTTTGTTTTCCCGTCCTTTCTTCCCAGATAAAACAGATCCACGTTTTTGCGTTGTTCAGGATGGTAAAAGGTGATCATATACAAAGCAGCACTATTGGTGATTGGTTTTTTCCAAAGTTTCGGAACGATAGGTTCTATACTTTTCGGGTCTGCTTTCGACCAGCTATCACTGACTACAGTTAATTGTTCCGTTTCTTTTTGAATAAAACCAGGATCATTTTGTTCTGTCCATCCGTTCATTTCCAACCGATGTTCGTGTAATAAATTGACATGTCCTTTCCGTAGCGAATATTCTTTTTGTGTTCGAAATGTAGAAACGTGAAGGTGAGACGGTACGGGATATTTTTCAAGTACCTGCGCGGAACCTAAATTGAGCAATACCGTTTTTTCGTCAGCGAATAATCCGCCTCCGGTGTCAAAAAGTGCATCGCCGTGTTCCCAAACGGTAAGCGCGGTCCAGAATGGCGGTTTACTAATGATTGTTCTGCTGTTTCCGTATTCAAAATTATCGACAAAGTAAATCAGGTAGTTTCCGGAAGGCGAGACATCACAATTTCGCATCGGTACTTTTTTATTGATCCATTGCCCGGGTTCCAGCGTGTCGTTATCCAAATTCCAGACACTCATCTGAATCCAATCGGTAGGCCCGCGTCTAAAAACAATGGCATTATTCGTTATTCTTGATTTCAGAAAGAAAATCCTTGCGCTGATACTACTTGAGTGATTCAATTTGAAATGATTTTTTTGTTTTTCTATTTTTTAGTTGATTAAGCAACCTGCAGTCTCGTCAAACCATTGTTATAGGTGGTTTTTCATGTCCATCATACCGTGTGAAATTCTAATAACTTCGATTTCTCTTTCTGTCACAATTCTGTGAAAAATTACATGTTGTCCGGTTTTATAACCTAAAACATTTCTTTCTACTACATCATATGATTTTCCTTGATTTGGCTTACTCGCTAATTCCTGAAAGGAATCTATAATTAAGGAATAATAAATTTCTGCTTGATTTTCTGACCATGTTTCTACGGTGTAATTCCAAATGTCACCCAAGTCTTCTACAGCTTTATTGGTCAAGTAAAATTTAGCCATTCTTCTTTTTTGACTTTAAAGTTTTCAGATGCTTTTTAGGATCAAAGTTTTCGGCGCGTCCACTTTCAATTCCTTCTTGAATGGCATTTCTTAAAACAGTAATTCTGTTTTCTTCTTCTTCTAATAGCCTAAGTCCGGCTCTAACAACTTCACTTGCGTTGCTAAAGCGCCCTTTCGAAACAGTTGATTCAATAAAACTTTCGAAATGAGGACCTAATGATATAGATGTGTTTCGTTCCATGGTTGTTTCTTTTTGATAAAGTTACCGAAATTTGGTAATCATACTTTTTTAACCTTAAGTTATAGAAAAATTAGCTGTAATGGTTTGTGGCCTGGCGAAGTAGTGAAACCAGCGAATCGGTTAATTTCTGTTAAAGATAGCGCTTTTTCGGGAAGAGAGAACGTAAACTGCCCATTTCGTAATCATTTGTTAGCCACAGTTTTATCGCCAAGCTGTTACCTTATAATTGCTATAATTCAAATCCATATCTTTCATTCTGTTGTTCAGACTAATTATACCGTCCCTCAGATAACCTTCCTGTTCTTCTTTTGATAGCTGGTAGTAAACGTCTAGACCGATTCCTATATTTTTACTGATTGAAATGGCATAGGTTAAGTCGGGGTTTTTATAGATCATATAATCCATGCCTTTATAGTCAATTACAATTGGATGAGCAGGTATAATGGTTTCCATGTCGATTAAATCTTTTCTGATAACCCGATATCTTTTTTGGGCTCCATGTCCGCCTAATTCTAAATAATAAAAGAAAACAGTATTGCATTTTTGACATTGAAAAATTTCACAACCGTAATACGGGTAACGGTCTAATTGAATTTTAGCATCCTGTCCCCAATATTGGGAATCCCATTGTTTTTCGCTTGTCTGAATTGCAATTTGTCCAATCTTCGTTAAGCTCGTTTTCAATTCTTCCGTTTCGTTATGCCACTCCAAAAAATCGGTATGACCACCACAGGAATCATCAACTTTTGTTGAGGTCAAAAAATGTAAAAGTTTCTGGTCGTTAATTTCAAATGCTGTTTCCATAAAATAGTGGCTTATGTTTCGATGTTTCGTGAAGTAGTTATTTTTCCCACTCGTAAAATTGCCCTGAATCCCATTTATAAAAGTTGCTGATTACGTCAAAAAACGCTTGCCTTGTTGGATTGGCAGGTAATACTTGTTTCGGGAATATTCTATTTAAAAAAACAGTATAGTCGTTAACCAGTACTTCAAAGTCTTCTTCGCTTAGTTTTTCAATATCCGCAACACTATCCGGAAAAGCGTTACTTGCTATTTCATCCCGTACATTTTCACGGTTTGGTCCGCTCCAATGATCACCATTCGTTTCCCAAATCGTAATGATTCCTAATAATTGTAGCGGATCTTCAGCAATAAAATCCCGGTTTTCTTTTATCGCCCGTACCGTAAAGGTCATCACTTTGGTCGGGATATAAAAATATTTTGTAGCCTTTGGATTTTATAATCCGTAATGCCGAATTATAGGTATTTGCTTCTGCCGATAATCTGAAACTTTCATTTGAATCCATATTTCCGATATTGATAAAATTGTTTTTGTTTCTAACGTTTGAGGTTTAAAAACGATGCGTCAATTTACAAAATATTTGTTGTGAAACAGGATACCCGAAAACCCGAAGGATTAAACAGTAATGATTTATATTGCTGTCAATTTATTTAGAGTAATCAAAAACGTTTATATATTTTTCCAGAACCGGATCCTGTATCAGTTCACAAACATATTCAAAGATACTTTTCATTAGCTCCGATTCATTTGTATTTGCATAATAGCTATCCTGAAGAACGAGATGGATGGAAACAGTATCTTGCAGACTGATTTTTCTAATGATACCATCATTAATTGTTATGCCTTCGGGGACGGATGGAGTAGTATAACATGCTTTTATAAGGTCAGCAATTTTGATTATCGTTTGATTGTCTTCAATTTTTTTATGCCAGGACCTACCGTTTTCCTGGAAGTATTCCGATTTCGATAGGATCACGATCAGGTTATAGTGATTGTCATTTTTTTTGATTTCGATGTCAAGTTCGCCTGCAAGAGCATTTATGTTTATTTTAATCATGGTTGATCTTTGTTTGCTGTTAACAGAAAAAGTATTGGCAAAATACTAATTGATTACCAATTTTTGCTATCAATTTTATTTATGTAATTGTCTGGTATATAACAGAAATCTTTAATAAGTTCTATTTTTGTAAATACTTTAGTAATAAATTTCCTTATCCTTAAAACATTTTATAGAATCATCATGTCTTTTTATATTGAAAAAACAACGAAATGTTTACTCTGTGCAGCATTGATAGATAATTTCAAAGAATCTGTATTATTACCTCACATAATTGCTGATCAGAGTTCACCTCTTAATTATTATGTGAAAAATTATGTTCATCGTAAATGTTTTGATACTTGGAGTAAACATGATGAGTTTGTTCAAAGTTCATTTAATTTAGGAGAAAGAATGATACAAGGAGGCTGTTATGAAAATGTAATTCTGTATGATAAATATTTTATAATTGACTATAAAAAACAAGAAAACGTTTATCATATTAGAGATTTTTACTCAATATTTGAAATAAATATAAATATCGAACAAGCAAAAAAAGCATATAATTTTTTTGAAAAAGCATGTGTGGGAGATAACACTAAATTGGAGTTTGGAAATATCGTGTTCAATGTAAAAAACAGAGATGTTTTGGTTACTGATTACGATGGGGGTAAAATTAATGATGAAATTACAATACCCCATTTCCGAATCAATGATTACATAACAGCTCTAAAATATATATTACAATAAAAGGAGTATAAAATATAGGAAACGGAATATTTCTTATATTATTGAAATCATTAATAAAACGTAATTAAATGAATAACGAAATACATGAACTTCTTTATCACTATAATGAGGAAGGGTATGAAGGATACGATTTAAGCGAAGTACAACTCCTTGAAAAAACAGATTTTGACAGAGTTGAAAAATTAAAATTGCTTCTTCACAATGACAATCAATATATTGCTTATCAGGTCATGCTTATTTTACTCGCATGGTCTATACCGGAAGGATTTGATTTACTTGACAGGTTCATAGCTGAAAAATGGGACGAAAAAGAAAATTTTGAACCTCACAGACTATATAATGAAGATAACGTATATGATGTAATCACAAATGCCTTATGTATTGCTACGCTAAAAGGAAAAACCGAACAGGAACTTTATCCATATATTAAACATTTTTTGGATATTTATGGTGATAAATTTTTTGAATCCAATCTAAAAGATTTTCTTTTAAAGAAAAATTGCCTGCTGCTTTTAAAAGAAATCGAGCAAGCGATACAAAGTGCTTTAAAAAATAAAAGATATTATCAGGCAAGTCAACTGTTTCCTGTTATTGTTCATTATGACAAAGGAAGCTTTAATAAGTACCTAGATATTTTTAATGACTTAATCAGTCAGGATGATAGAATTGTATATAATATAGAAGAAGCAGAAAAAAGCATTTAACAGACTTATTATACAATTTAATGTCAGTTTAAAAGCATTTTGATTTATAATACCAAACCACACGAAAGGATTTGTGCGGTAACAATAAAATTATCACTTCGACTTCAATAAATATGTATGGAAACGCCTGACAAGAGAGCAGACAAAGCAAAACAATAAAGTATGCAGGTTCATTCTCTACTGACTATGTGGTGAAGAAAGGCAAGAAGCGGATTGAAGAAACATACAAAGGCAGTTGGTATATAGACAATTTAAAAACACTTTATGAATATCAAACGAGAATTTAATTACTCTATGGATTACTTTGATGCTACATGTGAAGATTCAGGTATTCTATTCTATTATGCAAAGGACTTTGGCTATGAGAAGATAAAAGATATTTTTGGAATAAGCTTAGGATGGGGAGGAGTAGCAATAATCTTTTTACCGAAAATTGAAAATGTGCAAAATTTTTGGCCTCCTATTGCAAATTATGATCTTCATGAACAAGCAGAGGATATATATAAAGCAATGTTGTATGACGAATCTTATATTGTCATTCCTTGCAATGAATGGGCAGGACAAGTAAAAATTTTAGAACCCAGTATTAAGAATTCTTTAATTCAGTCTGAAAAGGAAATTATATTTAAATATAAAAGTTCTGTTTTTTTTATTAGTGACGAGGAATATGAGATTTATAAACAAGAAGCAAAAGAAATACAAGAACTAAATACTCTAGAAGAGGAAAAAGAATATTTAATTATAAGTCACACCCGAACAGAAGATCTGGAAAAACGTATGAAAATTCCTGTATTCATTAAAGAGAAGATCATTCCTTGTTTTGATAAACATGATCTTCATGCTATAGAAAGAGCAAGAGATGAAAACGATAACATTATCTTTACAAGATATTAATTATGCACGTAATACCAAAGTATAATTTTAGCATTAGTTTCTTAGAGGAAATAGATAATGAACTATATCCTGAAGATTTAGTAATTGATATTTTTGATGTTATTATGAATTCTAAATTAGGAATATATATAAAATTTATTCCTGAAATAGATGGAATAGATGAAAGGTAGCCATTCGACTTCGTTAAATATAATGACCCTACGATTCAGGGTTTATGAAAAATATTTCTTTTAGAATCTAAATATGTAGTAACTCCTTCAGATAAATGGAAAGAGGAAACAAAAATATTAAGTAAAGAATTCATAGCAAAATGTTTTCACATTGAGAATTTAGAAAAAATACACAATGTTATTGTTTTCTTCATTTCAAAAGAAGATTTTGAGTTATATAAAAATGAAAAAGAAAAAATATCAATTTGTGATATGGCTGCAGAAGATAAATCAGGCAAACGGTTTATGGAAGATTTGGAAAAAGAATATAAGTTGCCTGGATTCTTAAAAAATAGGATTATTAATGCTCCATATTTATCGGATGAAGACTTATCATATTTAAAAAGAAAGAGAGATAAAAATGGTAATGTAATTCCGATGGAGGATTAAGTTTCTTGCAATATGAAAAATTATAAAAAAGAATTTAATTATATCTTATATTATATTGATTGGCAATCAGATCCTATGTTTATCGCTCAATTATTCTGACCTTATAAAATACATATATATTTCCGTCTTCTTTCTCCTCTGTAACCAATCTGAAGTAGAGCATATTATCATCTGTCCAGAATTCCTTTTCTATAAAGCAAAGCCATTCTCCGGTTTTATTTTGTAATCCGGTTCAGTCGATTTATTGACTAATATTGAAACAGGATTTCGTGTATTTCGTCCGGACATTGCAGACTCTTTATTATATCTTCTGTGCGGTTAACAACGATTTAAAGTAAAACAAAAGACAACCAGTGTACTTATATTTGTATCATAGTAACGCAATGTATATATTTGGTTTTAAGTGGCATTCAATAAATAATAAGCCTGAATAATAATTAGATAATGAATTTGAAAATAATATTCCCGTTTTTATGCTTTGTGATGAATTTCAGTTATGGACAGCATAAATCATTGTTAGATAAAACGTTAAAAAAAGATAGTATTTCTTCAGAATTTACGCAGCTATATAACTTGACAAATACGATTCATCCGGGACAGTTTATGTTTTGTTCGAAAAAAGAATTTGACAAAACCTATTTTGACTTGAAGAATTCGATCAAAGGAGATCTTTCCATTGTAGATTATTACAAACTCACAGCCACACTAATGGCAAAACTCAAAGATGGGCATACAACCGTTGATAGAGGGCAAATTACGGCATTGTTAAAAGAAAAACCCGTTTTTCCATTCAGTATTTATCAGATTAAAAATAATTATTATTTTGATAATTCAATAAAGGAAAACAACACTTATTCAGGTTTACAGATTCTTAAAATAAACGGAGAAAATATTGATGCGATAGTAAAAGATGTCAAAAAAAATATTCATCTTGAAGGTCGAAATGAAACAGGATTAAATACGAAATTTAAGAATTTCCCTTTTTATTATTTTATTTACAACCAAAGTGAAAAATTTGAAGTTGAATTCATAGACAAAAATAACCAAAAGCAGAAAGTAGTATTAAAAGGAATTACTTTTGACAACTTCACAAAAAGCACCACCGAAAACATTCAACCTTTAACAACTGAAATTAGAAAAGATAAAATTGCTGTTCTCAAGTTTCATTCCTTTGGAAATGGTTATAATGAGGCCGATAGAAAGATTGCGCAAAATCAATTAGATATTTTTTTCGCAAAGCTTGACAGCCTGAAAACTAAAAATCTAATTATTGATTTACGCGATAACAGCGGTGGAGCTGCGGAAATTGCCAATTATTTGTTTTCTTATTTAATCGATAAACCCTATTACTATTTTGATTATGTTGGCGCAAAGTATAATAGTGTGAAAAGCTGGAAGCATTATGCGCAATATCCCGAAAGCATTGAAGAAATAAATTTAGCCGAAACTAAGAAAAGAAACGGACTGAATTGCAACTCAACAACCAATAGTGCAGCTGATTACTGGTGGTTTAAAAAACAACAAAATAAACCAAATTTTTACAAAGGGCATATTAGTGTTTTGATTAATGGAGGTTGCTTTTCAACCACCGGGCATTTATTAGCATTAATGTGGGAATATAAAATTGGAAAATTTTATGGAGAATATTCTCAGGGAAGTAATTATAGTAATTCGGGTGGTCGGGCATTTGTTCTGCCTTATTCTAAAACATTGGTATGGATACCTGTATTTCAGTACAAAATGAAAACTCCGAATTTTAAAAATGATCCAAAAGGAATAAAGCCAGACGTCGAAGTACAGCTTCTGGCTGATGATTTAAAAACGGGGTTTGATAGACAAATGGATTTCATATTAAAAACACTTTCAAGAGTAGAATAGAAGCGAGTAAAGCCCATGTGCTACGATGAACATTATTTATCTTTCAAATAGTCATTATGTGAAAAAGTGATCATAGTTTCCGGGTTCGGAATACCTTTCTGTTTCAATAAATTTACCAGGTTTTTTAATATCTGAATCGGATGGATTATAAACACTTTCTTTTCAACCGGTCACTTTCTTGTATAATTCCTTTTTTAATGTATGTAAAGTGTCGTTTTCTTTTTGGCAGAGGGCACCGTCTTTATATAGTATTAAATCATCAAAAGACCCCATTCCTCCATATATTGAGATTATTTTTCTATAGGCTGAATTATCTTTTGATAGTTCCAATTCTGATATGAAATTTTCAAAACATTTTGCCCGATTTAATTCCCCGACTTCCGTTAAGAGTTTTTGTATTTCAATGCAGCTGTCATATTATTAAGTTTCGATGTGACTATGATTTGTTAAACGTATTTGTAACGAATTTATAGTAGCATACATCCGATGTCATATATTTCAATTCGTTTCAATAATCACATAAATTTTTTGAAATTCACTTTGACTATACTTTGCTAAAATATTAATAGAATCATTTTTTTTATTTTAAATATTTTCGAATTTCTTCTATCTTTTCAATTTCCAATTTATAAGAATTTCCATTTATTCTTTCATAAAGATTTTTACAGGCATTTAAAAATTCTTTAATAAATATATCCTTGTATAGGAAAACGGGATTTTCATTACCTATTTTGATACTTATAAATTCTTTTTCTTTTGTTAAAGTAACTTCAACAGGTTGGTCCGGGAAACAAAATTTCTCAAATTCTTTATTCTTTATTGTTATCTCATAAATAGAATTAATAAAATAGGAACATAATTGATCTATTAAATCCCAATGTTTAAATCCGATGAGTTCTTTTCCATAATATGCTATATACATAGCACCTTCTATATAAAAACTGTCTTTAGCCAAATATTTGTCTAATTCGCTTTCGTTTAATTCATTAAACCGAAAAAAATAAAGTTCCCAATTATTGTTAATAGTTTTAAAATCATTAACAATAATATCTCTCTTTTTTAGGAAAAACTCGATATGAATTTCTGTATTTTGTATAAAACGGACTGATTCTTCCACCTTTATGTTCTGTTTTTATGTTCAGATCTTCTATAATTCCTCCCTGCCACACGATACAATCGTACGGCAGCAAAGGGGAATTTTATTGAATGCAACAAAGTAAAATTCAAATGAAGTTCCAGATAGTGCGATTTATAATCCTGTCTATCATGAACGACAAAAAAAGCCCTGATAAGGTTATCAGGACTTTTTATAAAGCTGCGTAAGAGGTGTCACAATCGAACACCTGATGCTGCTTTTGTTGTGTTTTAATAGAGTTAGGTGATTAGTATAGGCTAATTATTTATAACGTTTCAGGGCTTGACGTAGTGGTGGATTAAGGAAGCCTAAAGCTTTCGGTTAAACACTGATTTTAAAAGTACAAAGTCAACTTTAAATTAAGCCTAAAACCTGCCATTTTCTCAAACCATTGTTACCAGTAAGCTTAATCTTTCGGCAAAGGAGTTTGGTCTTCAGATTTTTCTCTTCTGTCTTCAGGGAAACTTGGTCTTTCTAAAGGTCGGTTTTCTGGTTTTTCATCGTCTAACATAATTGAGTGTTTTTAGTGATTAATATTATAGAAATTATAAATAATGATATTAAAGTTAAAATAATAAAGGTTTTTGATAGATACAAATTATATGAGCGTGTGTCGTTTATTTTGGTATTTTCATCAGTAATAATTATCAATCTTTCAATTAAATCGTCATCAAAATTTATCTTCATATTTTCTTCTACTTTTTCGTTATAATTTGGAATAGTTATAATCTGGAATTCTCTAATTTGTTTTAGATAAGCAAAATTTGGATAGTTAAATCCTCTTAAATAATTATTATATGATTTTATAAGAAAGAAAATACTAATTCCGATTAAAAGTATAGATATAATAAAAAATATCCATAAAGTTATATTACATTCAATATGTTTAAAATATTTTTTATTTGAAAATATAAACGTAACAAAACCTATTAATAAAGAAATTATGCCAACAATCGGATTTATAGAATCATCTAATTTTGAACGTCTATTCAATTCTCTATCATAAATGTATTTATAAAATTCGAAATGATTCATTTTTGATTAGGTTTAGTTTTTCAAAGCTTATTACTAACGTTTTCTGGTTTTGTGTTCAGAAGGGTTTCAGAACACAAAGTTTTAATTTATTACTTAAGTTTATTCGAAACACAAAGCCCTAAGATTATACGTCAGCCCGCCCGCCTGACTCAAACCCCGTGTTAGCCACAGTTTATATTTTGTTAGCACTATGAATTATCATTGTGTAACAGTGAACCTAAATGTTCTCCCAAGTCTTACAGGGTAATTATCAATAATTAATGCTGGTTCAGCCTCAACAACATAAGTTTGTGGAGGTGTTGAAAACGAAGCGTATCGTGGAAACGCAAAATATGGAATTGTTGAGCACCAACCCAAGTTGAGAAGTCCTTGAGAAGTTGAAATTGGAGGTGTAGATGATATTGCTTGTCCTGATTGTAATTTAAATTCAGGAATATACCCTTGTAAAGGAGTCCTTCTTCCACTTGGGGCAACCAAATAGTAATAAATAATAATTTGAGCCGAATTTCCAGTTTTATTAGGCACTGAAAGTAAACCAGTAATGGTCATATATCTATTTTGCGGTAAAATTTGTGGATGTGAAGAACTATTCATGTGTTGGACATTTGTAATACTAAGATTTAGTCCTATATTGATATCATTATTGTTTAGGTTGTTTCTGTTTTCTGTTAGGATATTGTTTACAGTATATGAGTCTGAGAAAGAAGGCTTCATTATAAAGGCCTGCTTTACTACACCATTAAAAACTGAATAGCTTATCCATCCAAATCCATCATTACCCCATGTTTTACCATAAGAGTTAAGAAACTTAAACGCTTGGCGATTATCGTCATAACCAACGATAAGGATTGCATGTCCCATCCTTGGGTCAAAATTCCCTATAGTTTGCCATACATAAGGAGTATTTGGATTGTTTCCATACCCACCTCTAAGGTAATTAATGTCGGAAATAGCACTTGCAATAACCGGATGGGAGTTTGCCAATTGTTCTTTTACATCTGAAAACAAATTCTGTCTTTCACCAAGTCGAAAATAGCGCTCAATTTTAAAATTGACAGCTTGTTGTTTTGCCATTTGAGTTGGAACTGACCGAAAATCATTATCAGAATATGGCATTGAATTCCATGTACAAACTCCCTGGTCTTTTAGTAGGTTTAAAGCGTTAATATAACTACTACCATTATCAACACCACCATTTATTTGGTTATAAACAAAACTTGGTGAAAAGAGATTGTCATAATTCAACTGTCCAGAACTATTGGTAAAAGTCCAATTGTCTTTTCCTTTTTTTGCATAATAGGTTTGTGCACCATATGCGATAGCCCAAGCGACACATGAATTTTGATTCCCTTGGTTTCCGACAGGAGGCAAATATATTGATAGATCAATTGAGGAAGGCAGGCTAGCAACAGATGTTTGAGGTAAGTTGCCTGTAATTCCAGCATACTCTGTTTCTTCGATTAATATAGATCCGGTAAAAATCTCTTGCCCAAAGGATATCAAGAAATTTAATAATAATACGACAGTAAGTGAAATAGTTCTCATATTAAATAGTTTTATTAATATTCTTTCGTGTATTGTTCTTACTAATTGCGGCTAACCAATGTTATAAGGGGTTGTTCTTTCTCTTTTTACGTATTCTGCCCATTTTAGACATTTCTTCAAAACTGTCTGTATTGTGTAAAAAACCAATGTTCTTATTGTGTGATTTGTCAATGACGTTAATTAGCAAGTCAATATTTGTTTGTTGGGTTGCTGTTAATGTTTGAAGATCATTATCAATTTTTTCTCGTGAGCTTGTATTCAAATAGTTTGTCAGTTTGCCCATTAATCCAACGAAAATGTCTGACAGTTGAATTAATTGTTCTGATTTAGAATCTACAAATGTGTAGTTTTTAATTTCGTCTTCACCGTCAAGTATTTTATATTCTTTTAGAGTTTCAAATATTGAATCTTCATTATCAAAAATATGAGTTGAGTTTTTGAATAAGTAAATTGGTCTCAAGTAGAAGTGTGATAAGTCTTTTAGAAGAACATAATCGTCTTCGTTCTGAATAAATGGTAATGAGCCTTTTTTCTTCGCTTCCTTTAAAATTTGTCTTAAAGATTCTAATCCAAAATGATATTCGTGAGTATCAATATATCCGCTAAACAAAGAAGTTAATTCTTCTATAAATGGAAGCACAGAATCACTTTTGATATTTGGATATTTATATCTATAGAATAGATCAATTACTACATCAATTTCAAGTCTTGAAAGTTTATACAGATCATTCTTTAAATGATTGAAAAATTGCGGTCCAAGCTGTTGGGCAGCTTCCGAACTTATTATTGCTGAATCAACTATGTCAACTAAAGACCAATAAAGAATATTTAGACTTGAATAATGGACATACAAATTGTTGTCTTTTAAAAATTGAAGAAACAATTTTAACTTTTCCGATTTTAAACAGTCAAGAAACTGTCCATTTGCAATATGTTTAAATTTAACTTCTATTACTGTCTTTTGAAGTTTAAAGCTGTCAATAAGAGGCTGAATATTTGGTACCTGTCCCAAGTGAACTAAACCGCCTAAAACAAAATTTGCTGTAAATGTGTAGTTAAAGTCATTTTCTCTGACATAGAACTTTTTAATATTGTTCGTTTCGTCATAGTAAAATGTAAATGTCCCGTCAAAGTCTGCTGTCGGTGCAACCATTTTTGTAAACATTCTTATTTCACTTATTTCGTAGTCTATCATTGTTGTCGTGTCTTTTTACAATATCCTATAACGTTCTCGGGCTTTGCGTTCGGGCGGGTTTTTGGAGTACAAAATTTCAATTTATTACAAAGCACTCAGCTTGAAGTTTACACGTCAGTCCGTCTGACGCAAAACCCTTGTTAGTGGCAGTTTTCATTATTTATAATACTTTCAATTAAATTTATTCTTTTCTCTTTTCGTGATTTATATTTCTCAAATTTCTTTGCATTTTCAAAAAGACTATTATTATAATAAATAATTGCAAATATTGAAAAGAGGGTTCTCGCACTAGCACCTAAGAAACCATAAAATAAAATGTCACTATCCACTTTAATTACAATTAAATAAAGAATTATCAAAAAAATAAACAATCCAAGACAATAATATAAGTCTCGTATTAATTTATTATAAGATTTTTGATCATTGTTTTTTATTTTTTCGACTTTTATAATATCTTCTTTGTAGGTTTCTAACAGGTTTTCCAAATTTCTTTTGTTTAAACTTGAAATACCTTTACCTGTTTTTTTTGCAAGGAATTTTGTAGATATAGCTGCATAAAATATACATTTCTTAAATAAATCTGTAAGTATATTTCCAACAACTGCAAGAATCATCACAGAAATAAAAGTATTTTGTCTGACGAAATCATTTAAATAATCAAGTATTTCTTGAAATTGCATTTGGTTAATTTTTTATTACATGATTGTTTGAGAAATTGCCACTAACGTTTCAGGCTTGGCGTTCGGGCGGGTTTTGGAGCACAAAGCTCCAAGTTTGCGCGTCAGCCCGCCTGATGCAAAACCCGTGTTAGCACTTGTTATTTAATTCGTCATATTTCACTTGAAATCTTTTTTCATTGTCAGGAAAGTTGTCGAACATAAAAAATATTCTTTTATGTTTTTCAAAATAGTCTTTTTTAGATTTCAGTAATTCTGTCCTAAACTTAATTTTGTATTGGTTTTCAAGATTCCTGTCTTTGATATTCAAATTGTTTTGTTTTAGTCCATCTTCAAACCGAAGTTTTATCTGTTCTTCAGAAAACTTCTCCCTAAAATATTTTCGGTTAATATTTTTGAAAGTGTCTTCTGAATTTATGAAGTGGTAAGTTGAAAGAACAGTGGGGTTAGCTTCGTGAAGTTTTTTAATTGCTTCGTTCAAGTCATAATTTCTAAGAAAAACATCGTAAAATTCGTTGTAGCGAATTAAAAGGTCTGAAACTTTAATTTCGTCAAATGAGCCAATGAAGCCCCAATAGGGTGCTGACTTGTTTATTTTGATTAGTTGCATAATGTATCCACCGTGACAAACGGCCAATGTGATAAATAAATTATTTCCAATAATACTGTTTAGGGCAACTAAGTCTTGATACAGTTCGTTCCAAGCAACTAATTCGCCTGATTTAAGAACCAAACCTGTTGTGTCTGAACTTCCGTGAATTTCAAAATGCAATATTGGATATTGTCCTTTTGTTAGGCAGTCGTCTTTGATTGTTTCAAGCGTTTTCAAAAAGTCTGTTTTGTTGTCAACCGGAATGTATTCAGCTTTGAAGTCTGTTATTTGAGATTCTTTCCACCTTAACAAGTCATCATACAATTCTTTACCCGTCAATTTTTCTTTGGTTACGTCAAGCGATTCTATAACGTAAACTTTATTAAATTTAAATCCTGTCATAGCTTTGTCAATTTTGGGGTCGTCCTTATAATGAGTGCTAACGTTGTTTTTTTGCGAAACTTTTAACCTGCCTGTTTCCTGAACAAGCACATAATCTTATTTCGTAAAACTTATTCTTTAATAATTGCAATACTGTTAAACCCGAAAGAAACTAATTTATATACAAAAAAGCAATACGTATTTTTACTTGATTTACAGCTAATGAATTTTAAAATAGAATTAGAAACATAAATAAAAGAATATCTTACAGGTTGGCTTGAGGAAAAATAGAAGAAATAAAAAAAGCCTTAAACATTTCGTTTAAGGCTTTTATAAGAAAATTCTTGCGGAGAAAGAGGGATTCGAACCCCCGGACCTGTTACAGTCAACAGTTTTCAAGACTGCCGCAATCGACCACTCTGCCATTTCTCCAATATGTTACAACCACTTGCGGATTGCGGTTGCAAATATAGTGCGTTTTTCGGTTTTTACAAGCCTTTTTTGCTTAAAACTATCGAAAAAACAAGTGGTTTGACATAACTTGCTTACAGTGATAGTTTTAGAAAGGTAAATAAAAATTAAAAACCTACGTATTCCGTGATTTCAAGTCCGTATCCGATCATTCCCACGCGTTTTGTCTGCTCGGAATTGGATAATAAACGGATTTTACAGATATCCAAATCGTGCAACATTTGCGCTCCGATACCAAAATCTTTAGCGTCAATTTTAATTTCCGGCGCTTTGTGTACGCCCTGTGACTGCAGATTTTTAAGTTCCGACAAACGGTTTAGCAGGTCGGAGGACTGTATTTCCTGGTTGATAAACAAAATAGCGCCCTGTCCTTCTTCGTTAATACGACGGAACATATCGTCAAGACGTTTGTCGGCATTATTGGTCAGCGTACCTAATATATCGTTGTTAACGTGTGTAGAGTTAATTCGGGTCAGTACCGGCTCACCGGCGCTCCAGCTTCCTTTTGTCAAAGCAATATGTACCTGTTTGTTTGTGATTTGCAGGTAGGCTCTTAAACGGAAAGTCCCGAAACGGGTTTCGATTTCAAAATCCTCTTTTTTCTGGATCAGACTGTCGTGCTGCATTCTGTAGGCAACCAATGCTTCAATAGAAACGATTTTAAGGTCAAATCGTTTGGCTACTTCCATTAATTGCGGCAAACGGGCCATTGATCCGTCTTCGTTTAATATTTCAACCAGTATTCCGGCCGGTTTTAAGCCTGCCAGACGTGCTAAATCGATAGCAGCCTCTGTGTGTCCGGTTCTTCTCAATACACCGCCCTGTTTGGCACGTAAAGGAAAAATATGTCCCGGGCGACCCAGGTCTTCCGGTTTGGTTTCGTCGTCTACTAAAGAAAGGATGGTTTTGGCTCTGTCATGTACCGAAATACCGGTAGTACAGCCGTGTCCTTTTAAATCTACCGAAACGGTAAACTGTGTTTCGTGCAGTACGGTGTTGTTCGTAACCATCAGGTTAAGATCCAGTTCCTTACATCTTGCTTCTGTTAAAGGAGCACAGATAAGGCCTCGTCCGTGAGTAGCCATGAAGTTGATCATTTCCGGAGTTACTTTTTCTGCCGCAGCAATAAAATCTCCTTCGTTTTCACGATCTTCATCGTCAACAACAATAATAATTTTACCTTGTCTTATATCTTCAATAGCTTCTTCTATAGTGTTGAGTTGTATGTGTTCGTTAGTTGCCATTTTAGTTGTTATTATTTTTAAATATTTTTTCTGCAAGTTTCTGGAACGGAACGGTAATCCAGTCAAAATTAATCATCACGCCAATATCGTTGGTTGCCCGGTAGGTCAGGAATATTGCCAGCGGTGTTAAAACCATCGAAGCCATCCAGGTTCCCAGGAAAGGAGGGATCCCGTTTTCCTGTGCTACTTTCTTTCCGAAAGTATTAATGAAGTGGTAGATAATGAAAATCAGTACCGCAAATACAATGGGCAGTCCCAAGCCTCCTTTACGGATAATGGCTCCCAGCGGTGCCCCGATAAAGAACATCAGCAGACAGGAGAATGCCACTACAAATTTTTCATGCAATACGATCCAGTGTACGTTGATGTTTTTTTGTTTTTCCAGCAGGTCATTACTGTTACTGTCTATAGAGTAGATCAGGCTGGTTACGTTATTTTTGGAAATTTCCAGTACTTTATATTGTAAATCCAGAGGCAGCAGCGCCATCATGTCTTTGGTCTTGTTGGATGCTGTATTGGAACCGGAGAATTTAGGTTTCAATGCAAAATCAGTGCCCTGAACAATATTGTCGGCAAAGGATAATTTATCTTTTTTAATATTCGATTCTAAGGAGTCAATGGTAAAATTCAGCTCATTTACCGTAAGCATGGTATTGGTATTCGTGATCTTTTCATCTTCATCAACAGGGTTTAAAGCTGTTAAATCGATATTGACACGGTATTTTTTAAAGGCCGCTTTGGCAAACGGTTCCCGTTTCCGGTCTTCATAATTTTTTGGCATCACATCTTCGTAGTAATAGCCGTCAATTAAATCCAGTTTTAAAATATTGGAATTGGCATCGTTAATTAAAACCCCTCTTTTGGCTTTAATAACCGATTTATTCCCGGTTCCCAGGTTCGATTTCTCGTGCATGGTAACACCTTGCAGCTGTTCGCCTTTTTCCCCGGATTTCTTATCTACTTTAATGGAGAAATTCCCGATCTTGTTAAAAAGACCTTCTGCAATGGCCATAGCCGGTTTGGTATGGAAAATCTCTTTACGAAGGTTTACAAAGTTATATTCTGCTTTCGGAATAACATTATTGGCAAAAAAGAAAGAAACAAAGCTTAAAATCACGATAAAAATATTCAGACTCTGCATTGCTCTTTTCAACGATATCCCGGAAGATTTCATCGCTGCAAATTCATAATTCTCCGAAAAACTTCCAAAAGTCATGATCGAAGCAAGCAGGATGGAAAGCGGTAAAACGAGCGGAATCATTTTTGGCGAGTAGAAGAGTAGGAACTGGAATACCAGCCAGGCGTCCAGGTCTTTACCGGCTAATTCGGCAATGAACAGCCAGATTCCCTGCAAAATGAATATAAAAAAAAGGATTACAAATACCGTAGCAAATGTAATCAGGAAGCTTTTAAGAATGTAACGGTCTAATATTTTCACCCGATAATTAATCTAATTTATTGATGTAGTAATTAGGATATTTACTTTCGGTAAAGGTAAAATGATTTTTCGAAATAGGCTGATTCGTTTTAAAAGAATTAACAGTCAAAGTGGTTTTTGTACCGTCTTTCGCGATTTCGATCTTATTGTAGATGTGTTTTGTCTGAGTATCAATACCTAAGTAAATTTCTTTGGTTTTATCTTTGGCGCTAAGCGGCGTAAGTTTGATGTATTGTATCTTACGGCCTCTGATGTTTAGTAATTTGTCCCAGGCATATTTGTAGCCGGAATTGAAGAAGGTCAGTATTTTAGACGGCGTAATGGAATTTTCATCATTCTCGTCATATTTGGATACGGTAATTTCTTCGTCTTCAGGGATAATCGTATAGTTTTTCTTTCCGTCAAACATTTTGGTAACGCCCATAAAGTTCAGTACAAATAAATTGCCTTTAAGGGTCACGTTTCCTTTACTGTCCTGGTCCTGGTTTTGTTTGGTGTTTTGAAGCGTAAAGCGGAAATCAATAACAATATTGTCATAGCTTTTCGCTTTGGTGTAAACTTCATCCAACAGGTCTTTTGCCTTTTTGGCTTCCTGTGCCTGTAGGGTTAAACCAAAGAATAGTAAGGTGATAAACTGAAAAAAAGTACGCATTTTAAAAATCATTTTGTTCATTAGCAAAGAATTGATCCAGGGATGATAAGTCCGGAATGAGTACACTTCGGGCTTTACTGCCTTCAAAAGGACCTACAATTCCTGCAGCTTCCAGTTGGTCGATAAGGCGTCCGGCTCTGTTGTATCCCAATTTCAGTTTTCTTTGTAATAAAGAAGCCGAACCTTGCTGTGCGGTCACAATAATTTCTGCGGCTTCTCTAAATAAAGAATCTCTGTCGGAAATATCTATATCAAGACTTATGCCACTTTCTTCACCAATATATTCCGGAAGCAAATATGCATTCGGATAGGCTTTCTGAGAACCGATGAATTCCGTAATTTTTTCTACCTCTGGTGTGTCAACAAAGGCACATTGCACACGAACCAGGTCATTTCCCTGCGTGTATAGTAAATCCCCGCGACCGATTAACTGATCGGCTCCCTGGCTGTCCAGAATGGTTCTGGAGTCAATTTTAGAGGTTACACGGAAAGCGATACGTGCCGGGAAGTTGGCTTTAATGATACCGGTAATAACGTTTACCGACGGACGTTGTGTTGCGATAATCAGGTGAATACCAATAGCACGGGCAAGCTGTGCCAGACGGGCAATAGGCGTTTCCACCTCTTTACCGGCGGTCATGATCAGATCGGCAAACTCATCCACAACCAGAACGATATACGGCAGGAAGCGGTGTCCGTTTTCCGGATTTAATTTTCGTTGTCTGAATTTCTCGTTATACTCTTTAATGTTACGCACCATCGCATCCTTCAGCAGGTTGTAACGGTTGTCCATCTCGATACAAAGAGAATTCAGTGTGTTGATAACTTTGGTATTATCGGTAATGATCGCATCTTCCGTGTCCGGAAGCTTGGCTAAATAATGTCTTTCAATTTTATTAAAAAGGGTCAATTCCACTTTTTTAGGATCGACCAATACGAATTTTACTTCTGCCGGATGCTTTTTGTATAAAAGCGAGGTTAATACGGCATTTAAACCAACCGATTTACCCTGACCCGTTGCACCGGCCATTAAAAGGTGAGGCATTTTTGCCAGGTCAACCACAAAGGTTTCGTTAGAAATGGTTTTTCCTAAAGCGATTGGCAGTTCCATTTCTGCTGTCTGGAATTTCGGAGAAGCGATAACGCTTTTCATCGAAACCATAGTAGGGGAGTTGTTCGGAACTTCGATACCAATGGTTCCTTTACCCGGAATCGGAGCGATAATACGGATTCCTAAAGCGGCAAGCGATAAGGCAATATCATCTTCCAGGCTCTTGATTTTGGAAATCCGGATCCCGGCTTCGGGTACAATTTCATATAAGGTAACTGTAGGACCAACCGTTGCTTTAATCTGGGCAATGTCGATTTTATAGTTACGAAGGGTCTCAACAATTTTGTTTTTGTTTTCTTCCAGCTCTGCCTGATTGATGGTGATGCCGCCGGATGTATATTCCTTTAATAGGTCAATGGATGGCAGCTGGTAGTTGGATAATTCCAATGTGGGATCAAACTCCCCGAAATCACGGACAAGTCTTGCCGCCAGATTTTCTTCCACCACGGCTTCCTCTTCGATTTTTTCGATTACAAAATGCTCGTCATCGGTTTTTATAATTTCCGAAAGAGGAGCTGTCGGGATTGTGGCTGCCGGCTCCGGTTCGACAGGTTTTGTTTTCAGGCTGATTTCCGAAGGGTGTGCGATAGTGGGTTTTAAAGCTTCTTTATTGATCTCAAATGCAGAAGGCTTGGTCTTTAATTCAATATTGGACAATACTTCGTCGTCCTCTTCATCGTTAAAATCAAGACTTGGATTGGAAGTAATAATGGTGTCGTCAATTATTTCATCGGCTAAGGCTACCGGTGAATTGTTCTGGTTTTCGGCAACCGGCGTGTCCAGGTTTAACTCGTCTGTAAAGGATTTGTTCGATTTTTCAAAGAAATCTTTAATGCCTTCGGTTGAAATTTTTATTTTGAAGATCAGGTAAATGATAACGCCAAACAGCAATACTAAAAAGGTTCCGGTTTTGCCCAGGTAATCCTGTACAAAAAGGTTCATTTCATACCCGATGATACCGCCTAACTGCGGTACTACATTCCAGAAAAAACCAAAGAGTACAGAAAGGATAACCATTACAAAAAGGTCCCAGAAAATGGTTTTTTTAAGTTTGGTTAGCGACAGATCTACCAGAAGATAGGTTCCGGCTAAAAAGAACAGGCGCACAAAAAGAAAAGAAGCCGCTCCGAATCCTCTATACAGGAAAAAATCGGACAGAAAAGCCCCGAATTTTCCTAACCAGTTGTATGTTTTCTCACTTCGGTCACCAAAGCTTGTTAACGAACTCTGGTCGTAATCGCCATAGATATAATAGGAGATAAAAGAGAGCAGCAACGCAACCGAAAATAAAACAAGTAAAGCCCCGAACAGGACTTTGTACTGACGTGAAATTTGCCAGGAGAATTTCGGTTTTGCTGTTTTTTCTCCTTTATCCGGAGTTTCTTTTTTTGTTGATTTTGCCATTTACAATAGTCAAATTTTGTCGCCGTACGGTGAATCAGATTATCCGTGGCAAATATATAATTAATCCCACAGCAATAGCGGCAAGGGCTGCAAAAAATACAGCACCTGCGGCTATGTCTTTTATAAAACCTATTTTTTGATGGTAGTCCGGATGAATAAAATCGGCAATTTTTTCAACAGCCGTATTCAATCCCTCGATACTTAAAACCAGTCCGATTGCCAGTGTCTGCACCAGCCATTCCACCTGCGATATTCTGAAATAGAATCCGGCCAGTGTAACCAAAACAGCCAGGCTGAACTGAATCATCACGCTGTGTTCGGTTGTGATTAGTTTGTAAGCTCCTTTAAAAGCATACACGACACTTTTCAGCCGACCGGTAAAAAAGGAATTATCTTGTTTCATTTAAAATTTTAAAGTGCTGCCAAAGCATTTTCGTAATTAGGTTCGTCCACAATATCCGGAACCTGCTCACTGTATTTTACTACGCCGTTTTCGTCCAGAACAATAACAACGCGGGAAAGCAAACCTGCTAAAGGTCCGTCGGCAATTGTCAGGCCGTATTCTTTACCGAAGCTACCGTCTTTAAAATCAGAAAGATTGATCACGTTCGATAATCCTTCCGCTCCGCAAAAACGAGCCTGTGCAAATGGTAAGTCACGTGAAATACACAATACTTTTGTGTTTTCCAGATTGCTTGCTTTTTCGTTGAATTTTCTAACTGATGCCGCACAGGTACCGGTATCCACACTCGGGAAAATGTTTAAAACAACTTTACTTCCTTTAAAATCGGATAGGGAAGCTAACGAAAGATCGTTTTTAACTAATTGAAAATCTTTTGCCTGTGTACCAACCTGCGGTAATTCTCCGGCAGTGTGAATTGTATTTCCTTTTAATGTGATTTGTGCCATTTTTTTAATTTTTTTAGTACTCCAAAAGTATGAAATTATATCGAAAATACGAAAGTGTACCGGATTTGCCTGCCGAATTTACACAAGGGGTAATTTTCAGGCGGTTATGTGGGCGTATGGCGTTTACCGGCTGAGGAATAAAGAGGCGCGATTATTAGTAGGTGTAATTAAAGAGTGCTTCTCTTTTGGGATTCTGAGCCCAATAGCCGCATTGTCATTATGTGTTATTAATATACTCCTGAGCACTACAGGCCTTATGCTTTAAACCAAACGGATAATAATGATTGTCTTCCATAATGGAGGACACTCCTGTAAAACTATTCTCCGTATAGGACATCCCCAAATCCATAGGTAGCACTAACATAACCCTCTGCATGCTGGAAAAACTTTAAAACATCTTTTTTGTGCTGAAAGCCAACTAAATAAGAGGTGTTTACCAATGTTTTTTAGTCTTAATAATATTTGTGACCATTCGATCAATTTCATTACTAAAAGTTTTTTTTGCATCGGGATTTGGTAAAAGAAAAACAAATCGGCTAAGAACATCATTCTCCGTTGAGAGATAGACGATTCCTCTTACGAATTCGCTATCATTGTAAGAAAAATAAATCTTTAGATTTCCATCCTGTTTTTCAATGTCCGTAATAACCAGCTCATACAAATCCGTTAAAAAATCTTCAAAGTTATTCTCATCAACTTTTACTGCTCCGCTCATCTTATTAGACATCAGATACAATAAATATTTAACCTTGCCATCTGCTCCAAACTCATAGATATCAATATTCGCTTCTGCCTCACGGGTAGCGTTAAACATCGTATAAGTTGTATTTTCTGGGACAGTAACGGTATAAAACTCAGTTTTAAATTTCGTTTGCGAATAAATTCCGGTTACAAGTAACAGCGATATACCTGTAAAAAATAGTTTATACTTATTCATCCATCATGTACTTATAATATTTATATTATCTGATGTTGTCAATATAAAACGAATATAACGATTCTTTTTTTTATCTCCGAAAGTTGTTATACAAGTCAGAGAAGACAGAAAAATAACTGTCTTATTTATTTTTGAATCATCTTTTTATACGAACTATTGATAATCATAGTTTTAATTAGGGATTAAATTAAGGAGACTATACTTAGAATAATTTTACAAAATAGTTCTTTTAATAATTCCTTTATTCTTAATAAACTTGGCAGTCTTTGGTAAAGGATAAGCATTATAAGTAGGGTTTTTATTATCTATTAAGGTGACCTTTTCTAAAATTCTTACCATTTTTTCTCCATTAATAATTGTATCCAAAGACAATGTTTCGTTTATCATTCCTTGTACTGTATTATTTCTAAAGTCTACATAATCAAAATTAAATGTTTTTAAATCAGTAGATGTTACCTTAACAAAGTCAACACTATCTTTATTAATATTTTGTAAATAATAAAACTCAGCTCTTCTTTCATTTATCTTTTTTTTATCAAATCTTTCAAAGTCTGAGTAATATTTGATCGATCCTTTATATTTCCCTTTATCAGTACTCCTCAATTGAAGTGTATAAAAATTGCTATGAATAGTATCTACTTTTTTATTCTCATAAAACTTGAATTGATTTACCAAACTATCTCCATTATTGTACACATAAACCTCTTCATCCATGTGATTAATATTATCTTTAAAATAGGTCCTAATATTTACTATTTTAACAGTTTCAATTTTAGATTTTATGGTATTTTCTTTTTTAATATCATCTTTACATGATATCATTAAGAAAGGAATTATTAAAATCATTTTCATTTTAATTGTCTGGCCTAATATATCCCTGTTCTTCTCTTGCTCTTCTTCTAATATCATCATTCTTTTTTTATATTAAACCTCCAAACTTTTTTTAATGAACTATTTGTGTTTAATAACTGACTAATTATCAGTAGTATTTGTAAATAGAATTAACCAATGATCTAATCTTAAATTTTATTCATATTTCTTTTCATGATTGTTAATTACTACTACTTTATAAGTGACTCTGGTTTCATTTTCTATGAACCTTGACAAATAATCTCCATTTTTATCTTTTTTATTAAGATCTATTAATGCAATGTCATTGATAATACCATCGATATAATATACTCCCGGTTTATCAAACTTTATATCATAAAATGGTATTGTTCTGTTGTTTAGTGCACCAAAAGTGTCCTTAGCAATACTTTTTAAGTGTTTGACATCATAATTTACATTATCTGATGTTGTCAATATAAAACGGGTATAACGATTCTTTTTTTTATCTCCGAAAGTTGTTATAATCGTATCTAATACACTACAGTATCGAACTTGTCCATTATAGTATTTATTAACAAAAACTGTATCAGGAAAATCAACGGTAAAATCAATTCTTTTTTCTTCAAAGGAGCTTTTTTTATTCTCATTACTAATATTCTCTTTATTCTCGTTCTTACATGAAAATATTATTAGACCAATAATTAATATTGCAAATACTCCTTGTACTCTTATAAAATGTGTTCTCATTATTCCTTTTCTTTATACGGTTTTTACAGAATCTTTGGTGTTCATTATAGGAATCATGGATAAATCAGTAGTTCATGAACTATTGCTTTAGATACTTCAAACTTCAACATACCAGCTATATCTTTTGCTATGTTAATCCAAGAAATAGCTAATTATAATTGATGTCTGTGTTATACTTCAAATTTAAAGATGATACATCGAAGATTAATCACCTAATTTTTACAATTGTAGTGGGAGCGAATTACAAATTCGCGCTATAGAGGCTATACAAATGCAGTTAACTTTTTCCTCCCTTTTTTGTTTGCATATCTATCTATTCTCTTACAGGTAAATCAACACGACCCGATAATTTAAGCATAACAGTATCCATTCTAAAAACAGCTACAACTCTTAAAGTTTCATCATTTTTATTCTTTGGAATAAAATCAAATTCAAACTGATTGTCTTCCTTAATTTGAAAGTTTAATTTATTAGTTTCATCAAAATCATAATTTTCGTCAGCAATAAATAAATCATACTTTGGAAAAGTCTGTTGTTGATAGAACATTCCTGTAACCTTGTTTTTATTATTTAATTCAAACGATAAAGCATGTGGTAACAAAACTAATTCCGACGAAACAATTTTGTTGTATTCCGATTCTTTTAATAAATTTTTAAGCTTTTGATTCTCTGATTTTAATTCTTTGACTTCTTCCTCTAATTCTCTTGTTTCATTCTTCTGACAAGAAAAGAAAGTACATAACACTATGAGATATATAATATTTTTCATAACTGATGTATATTTAACGAACATTGTTGAAGTTTTAGTCATCCTGTTCTCTTTCTTTTTTTCTTACTTTTTGTACGTCTGATTTGTTCACTGTTGTGTCTTTGGTAATAGTTACTCTTGGTGCTATACTTTTTTCTCGTGAATTACGATTGGTATAGTCGGTATAATGAGTTTCAGATATTGAAATCACAGTATCGCTCTGTGTTTGATTACTCATAGTACTTTGAATTGCTTTTCCACCCTTTTCAAGACCATCTCGAACTTCTTCAATATTCTCGATAACTTTTCCTGTTCTCGTTAGCTTTGTAGCATTTGTTTATTCTTTACAATGAGGTATTGTTCGATTAAACTATCCAATTGGATTAACATAAGGATGGACACATGTGTTGCGCCCATCCCTGTATCCCGAATGCCGTTGGAAGCGAATTCTTGACTATGAATCTAAATTCATCTTCAACTTTTTATTTAATATCAGATAAAAAACGGTTCCAATAATTAAAAAAGTTAACAGATGTAAGCCAATATTCATTCTTGGATTATCAAATAAGTCAAAAAAAGGTCTAATAATATCAGAATCTATAAACCTAAATAAAACAAAACCAAAGACTAACGATAATATGAAAACTAGCAAATCTAATTTTAAAACTCTATTTAGAATGAACGAAAAAAGTAGTCCAGCTAAATATGTAAAAAAATAGTATGCATTATTAAAAACAATACTCTTTTGAGGGTATTGGCTTTTCTCAAAATCAAAATTATAAAAGTAATCATCTGTATAAGCAAGGAATAAAAGGCCAAATGACCTCATGATAGATAAAACACAATAGAAAAGTAATAACGCTATAATTATCTGCAAAATGTTATTAGAATTTAAAGCTTTTTTCATAATTACAATTTTTTTAATTTTTCATTAAAGTCTCTATCTTGAGACTCGGGTATTTTTTTAAGATTATCAAGAATATCCATTGCGGCAGCTTTAAAATTAGCTCTTGCTTCTTGGTTTGCACGATTCTGAAGTTTGGCATCAACTTTATCAGTACTCATCGTTGACATTGTTGATTTACCTGCTGTTGTTTTTCCATTTGACAACACGTAACCACGTTGAAGGTCTGAGTTTGGTTTTCTTGATACATCATAAGTTGTGCTACTTGAAGTTGATGATACTGTTGCATTATCTGCCACTTTATCCAAATTTACATTCACTGTCGTTGTTGTTGTTTGAGTGGTTACTTTCATAGAGGAAGCATCACTAATATTATCAACTTTATTTCCGCCACTGTCATAATATTGAGAGGTGACATTAGTCACTTTCATACTAACAGAATAAGTGAATTCTGCTGTTCCCCCTTCAGTTAAAATGTTATAGAATGTACTATGCTCATCTTGTTTTTTGGAAAATTCAACTGCTCTTCCATTTCCCGAATTATTAGAAGAAGGAGATAAAACTTTTTGAGAGCCGCAAAGTAAACACTTATTTTCATAACCGACACTAACAGGTCTAATATTTCCTTGAGAACTAGAAGAGATGATTTTTTTAACTGGGTCAGTTGCCATCATCCCATCAGGGTCAATGAAATAAACAGGATTATTGTATGCATAATTATATGGAGACCATCTTCTACTTTGCTCCGCAAGCGGATCAATATTCATCCATCTTCCAATCGTAGGGTCATAATTCCTTGCACCATAGTCATAGACATTAAGGCCTAATTCATCCTGTAATTCCTTTCCGTTAAATTTATACTGATAAGGATTAGGCATACTATTTAGCTGTTCTAAAACAGGAGCGTTATAACCCGGTGACCCGTCCATTGGCATGCTGAACAAATACTCCTGTGTATTATAAGCCTTATGTTTTAATCCAAACGGATAATAATGACTTTCCTCCATGATCTTTACACGGTCAATCACCTTGTCATAGGCCCAGCTTACCCGTATATTCCCCAAATGGTCAGTATAATTAAAGACATAGTTAAAGTGAATATCATCAGTAACCTTAACATAGCCTTCTGCATGCGGGAAAAAAGCCAATTTACTGCTAATATACTGAAATCCGTCTAAATAATCGGTTTTGCTGACATCGCTGCCGTCAGTCACTTTTTTCTGTACCTTAACCCCGGCAGCACTGTAAAGATAATTGATTTTATTTCCGCCGGAAAACGTTATTTCCATTGGTAAGTTCAGATGATTGTACACAATATTCGTAATCTTTTTATTTTCATCTTGAATCATATTCCCGTTAGCATCATAGGCATAATCATTATATGTATTATTGTATCCATTGTCTTTAAATCCTTCCGGATTATTGGTAGTATCGTTTACACGCATCAAACGGTTACCGTTATAAGTATAGGCTAAATCATCGATATCGATTGTAATATTGGGATGATCTAAATTACCGGTACGTTTTAATTTTGTTATATTACCATTTTTATCATAACTGACGGATTCATCATAAGAGTTCGATATTGGTTCATTCGATAATGGTTTTTGATAATAAGCTCCCAATAAGCGGTTTAAATTATCATAACGATAACCATATTTTCGTAGAATGTTGTCACTGGTTGTCTTCCAGAAAGTTTCAGAAATATTCCCGTTATAAAGAGGTTTTACCTGACCATAGACACTTGCTGTACCATAATACACAGTGCCATCTTCGTCTGTTTCGGTTACCTGATTATAGTTGATTTTATAACCAAATAAATCGGTTTCTTCCATTCGCAGTACCGGATCTCCCACAGGACTGATGTTATTGATATCGGTCAGCCAGCCACGAACATTGTAACGGTAATCTACTTTCTGATATCCTATAGCTCCTGTTGCATCCGGACCTCCTATATTCTTAGAAATTAACAACCCTAATTCATCATAAGTGTTTTTAGTAATTAACTCTTCAGGACCACCATTAATTTGCTGTTTGTGTAATAGTAACCGATCCTGATTTGTATAAGTGTAAGTATGTGTGATTAGAATCTCAGTATTAGTATTACTCCTTTTATGAGTGGTTTTACTATACTCTGTTTTACCTGTGAAATCGACTTTTTTATCAATTTGAGTATAACCACCGAAATGATTGTTAATACGATTTCGAATTGACCTTTCTTTTTTATCATAAAAATCATAGGTAAGCTGGTTGTTGGTCTCATTCGTTGAGGTCAAAATCCTGTTCCAGGTTCCTGTTATATGCCCCTTAACATTTTGTTGAACCGACTGTCCTTCTATTTGCTGCGGAACTACAGGTGCATTCGGATAGGTATAGTTATCATAATAATTAATACTTAATATATGGTATGAACCTGTAGGGAAAACAGTATTGGTATAAGCTATAGACACATTGTTGATGACACCTGTACCTGTTTTATTTTCATTTAATACCGTTGCAGCATTATGGATGTCTTGCACTGCTTTTCTACCTGTAGTATTAGCCGGATGACCGGTGTACCAACCGGTGTAGATATTCTTATTGTAAGCATCATATTTATTTATGATCCATCCTTCTGTATTATTATTTGTAAATGGAGAAAAAACAGGCCCTGTAGCTACAATCCGGTCCAATTTGTCATATATAATGAATTCCCATTGTTTTCCCGGCATTTTTTTCTCTACAAGCCTGTTGTTTTTATCATGTTTATACTGATAACACAAATCATTTAATTGCGTTAACGGGGCAGTCGCTAACGGAGGGATAACGTAGGTCAGGTTGCCGTAAATATCGTATACATAATAAGTGTCATGTGCTCCGTTATTGTACGATCGTTTTAAAATTATCCTGTCTTCTTTGTCTTTATACTCTTCTGTTGTATTATTAGTGCCAGATATCCAGTTTTCATTTTTTATAACCTTCTTATAAAGTTGACCGGGGGAATACGTACCGCTTTGAACCAGATTAATATCATAAAGACCTTTAGCATTATCCCATGTTGTTACTGCTTTGAAAAAAATTACAGCATCAGTACTTTTATTAAAAAAGTAACTATTTCGTATCTCATGTCCGGTGCCGACTGCCCAGGTGTTACCCGAAGCCGACTGTACCATAACCTTATCTAAAGAAGATTCCTCATATACCTTTTCGCTATAGGGATAGGCAGTCGTTTCGAAATAAGGATTACCTGTTACCGAAGACAGTACGTTGTAATAATTATGGGTATCATTCTTTGCTGAAGTAATGAAATTTAAAGAAGGAGCTTGATTGACATAAGATAAATATTCTTTTGATTGTCTGAAAAACGCATCATACTCAATATGGGTAATAATATCGTTTCCTGAGGCTGACTGTTTGTGGCTAATTTGCTGTATTGGTCTGCCAAGTCCATCAATATAACTAAGGTCAATTTTTGCCTGACTCAAAGCAGGTGTAGCGATTCCGTTTAAAACCGGAACTTTATAACGGGTTGTTTTTATCCAATTTTTATCAGGACTCTGCCCAAAAATAAGAATCGGAAACAATAATAAATAGTAAAATATCTTTTTCATATTAATTCTTATAATGGTATTCATTTTCTTTTAAAATATACTTATCATCGTCTTTGGTGTTTTTTAGCCTGCCATAAGGATCATATTCATAATAGGTAGTGTTACCTTTGGGATCGGTTATAGAACTCACACCAATTAAAGGCTTATGGGTATAGGTTGTTACCATACCATTTGGTAATGAATTTCTAAGATTATTCAAAGCAATAATTAAGTTTGCTTCTGTATCACTATTTGATTTAGATTGCAAATTGTTTATTGTAGTAAGCGGAATATCAGTATATGCTGCATTTTCAATTTTTGCAATCAACAATGTTTTATTGTATCCCCATATATAAGAGATTTTAGCTCCGTTTTGCTGTTGTGCTTCCAAATAGTTCCCGTTAGAGGTGTCCACCAAATTGTATATAATCTTATCTTCCAGATTATTCGCAGCTTTTGCTGTTTGTACAATACACGGAAGAATAATGTTATTCCCCCAGTTTTTATATAATGCCCGTTTGGTAAAAATCAATTGGTTGTTTTTAAAGGTATTGATCTGCACGGGTGTATTGATGTTGTTTTTCTGTTTTAATGCGATAAAAGCATTAAACGGCGCTGTGGCCAACGATCCGTTTGGTAAACTATTAATGGTTGTTATATCATCCGGATAGTACACATTTGTCATTTTAGTTTCACCAATACCATTATCTATATTTTCCAAAGATGATTTAATTAAACCCCTGTTGTTATAAGTATATTTTATCCCTTTACTGAGTTCATCACCTTCTGAATATTCTTTTATGGTTTCTGACGCTAACAGGTAATTACTTATTTTATACTTCTTCTTTACGGCAAAAAGTACTCCGATGTTATTTTCATTTTGCACACGCCATGGATGTGTAATTGGCTGATAAAATGATTTTTCATTATAGACCACATCATTGTATGTATTTACCGTTTTCTTGACCAGAAGATTGCTCTGATTGAAAATATTTTCTTCTAACAATTTTCCTCTTTTATAAGAATTATCAGTGAAAATATTCCCTCCCATACCGCTATTGGCTTTAATAAAAGGACTCATACAAATATTGGTTGTAGCCAGATAGATTTCACAGATGCTTACAGGCAGATCGTATGGATCGGCTTTAAAAATTTTATTTTTAAAATTATTGGTCTCGCTTGATGTATAAAAAAATTCTTTGTATCCATTGCCAGTTTCTCTTTCAATAACTCTGGAGTACCCTACAAAAGCACCCGAAGTGATATCTTCTGCCAGGTTACTCTTATCTAATAGTTTCCATTCATTAGTGTCATAAACCACATTTCCAATAGTTGTTATTGTAGCAGGGATGTCTTCATCAAGTCCTTGATTAGTTTGATACTGTACATTAAAAGCCTTTACTAAAGGATGCCCAAAAAATGGAAAATTGTCGAGATTTCCTGAGCTCAGTTGATTATCTTTTTTATACTCATATTCCAAGTATCTGCTATTCCCTAAACCATCGTTTAAAATTTGTTTTTTTATCCTTATTCCTCCACCTTTAATATCAATACCATTAATATTAAAAGTATTCGATTCATATTCGAATTCTGAAAAACCTCCTGTTGGATATTCAACTTTTTTAAGCGACCATGCTTTAGAGAATTCATTTGCCTCTCTATTAAAATAGCCATTTATAGTAGCATTTGGAATATTAGGTATCAGGAAAGGTAAAAGCGATTGCTCTTCTTTATTCGGATAATAATATAATTTAGGATTAGGCGTAAGGCTTAATAGCGTTGGTATATTTGAAACGTCAGCAGAATTATTATAATACCCGAGAAAATCAACTGAAAAGGAGTTAATAGGAGGTAATTTTATGTTTTCAATATAAGTAAAAATGTATGGTTTTTTTCCAGATTCTTCAATACTTGACAGTTTTAGCCTTTTGTAACGGTAAGGATTATATTCATTATCTGGATTAAACTCTCCTACATTATAACTGGAATTAAAATAATCATATTTGAAAGCTACTGTTTTAATAATTTCGTTTTTGAAATTTTTAACGGTCATCTGTGTTAAAAAATCACCATTATAAATATCTTCCCGAGTATTCCCAATCCCCGAATTTGCACCTTCATTATTGTTATACTTAAAAGTGATTTCTCCTTTATCAAAAACAATTCTGCTTAATCGTTTTTTTTGAACATCAACTCTACTATCACTATTTAGTGTATAGTCTACGATACTTGATCCTCCTCCTGTCCAATAACGGGTACAATTGTTAACCGTAAGTGCATCAGAATAAGGTATTCTGAAATAGTTAAAAAAGCGCTGGGTTCTTTTTATAGTATTCTCATAAAGAATATTTTCGTTGAAAGGATTGGAATGAGTGGTATCATAATAAAATTGGACTTTCTTACCTGTATTAGTATCCTCTATTTTTGTAATATGCCAAGCAGAAATCTGGGCTGGATATTGATTTATAAAACCTCCGGGTGTAAAAGAGTACTCTCCCAGAAAGCCTGTTGCAAAAAAAGTCGCAGATAAATCGAAATCACTGAATGTATATTTAATTCCATCCGGTGTGGTAACTATTATTGTAAAAAAATCCTGAGTTGGAAATTCATATAAATAGATATTACCATTAGGATAATTTTTACCGTAAAAATTGGTGTTGAATAAAGCTTTTCCTTTAACTGCCGAGATTATTGTTCCCTTTGGCGCTAACTCCACAGGTGTATTTATATCCTGAAATATAAAACTAGTACTGTAATTATTGGAATGGAAGTTATAAGTATCGGGTAAAAAATCAACCTTTCTTCGATCAAAAGTCATCTCACTGTTAGTTTTCTGAATCAAAAAGTGACCTAAATTGCCTCTTACTGAACTTGCACTACCAACATTAAAATTTTTATTCTGTTCTACCGCATCAGTGAATACATAATCTGTGTCAATCTGATTAAAACCAATGCTGTTAAAATCATTGGCTTGATTTACAATTCTGGTGATTACCGTTTTTGATAAATTCCACCCGAGTCCAACATCAGAAGCAGACTGATCAACTTTAATACCTCCCGAATCATAAGATAGGGTTATCGGGTAGTTAATATTTCCCGTTTCAATATTATAGAGTGGTATTGATATATCTGCTTTGCCAACATAATGGTTTACTTTTTTTAAATTATGCTTTTCAAAACTAAAAACATCAGGATTGGAGATTGTAGCATAATTAAGTTTATCATTAATATCTTTTACAGTTTGTGAACGTAAACTGTAGACTACAAGTAGTAACATAACCACTTGGACTATTATATGTTTTTTCATAATTATCTATTTACTATTTATTGTGGCTTATACTTTTAATCACTTTTACAGAATCCGTTTGCAGATTGGTACGGATCTCTACGATATAAATCCCTTCCGGGTAATGGCTTAGGTCTACCGGAACAGTACGGCTGTCAATAGCAAACTGCTGCAACTGACGCCCGGACAGGTCAAATACCGAAGCGGTACCGCTTTGAAATTCATAGCCCACCACGATATTGGTAAAGTTTTGTGCCGGATTCGGCAAGGCTTCAATAACCGGTTTCTTTACTTCTTTTTTATAGCGGTCTTTGAGTTTTACCACCCAGAAATCATTCCCGCCATGTCCGCTGCTTTTATCGCGGGAGGGCTTGCCTTTGGAGGTTCCGGCCAGCAGGTAACCGCCATCGCGGGTTTCAATCAGTCCGTTCAGGATGTCTTCGCAATCACTGCCCACGGTCTTGCTCCAGATTTCTTCGCCTTTGGCATTGATCTTTGCCGCTATATAATCGTTGATGTCTTTTTTGTCTTTCTTTCCGTCCGATACCTCCGTTTGGGCATAACCGCCAAGGAGCAGCGTACCGTCTTCATTTTCCACTATCGAGGTCAGCAAATCTACCGCTCCGTAGTTGTAGGTTTCCTGCCAAAGCGTTTGTCCGTTGTCATCCAGACGGACGATCCAGAAATCGGTGCCTTTGGTATTCGCCCGGCTCTTGTCGTTCGAAGGATTCGAATTGGAACTACCACCCAGCACGTAGCCGCCGTTTCGGCTTTGTATCAGCGCACTCAGGTTGTCATCGCCATCACCGCCCAGGGTACGCTGCCATTCGATAGCACCGGCTTTGTCGGTTTTGATGATCCAGTAATCCCCGCCGGTACCGATGTTGTCGCTCTGCTTGTCGCCCGAAGCCGGAGAATTGGAATAACCGCCCAGGATATAGCCGCCGTCTTTGGTTTGTTCCACCGTTTTCAGCTGATCCATATAACGGCCGCCGTAGGTCTTTTGCCATTCGATCGTTCCGGAAGCATTCAGTTTTACGATCCAGTAGTCTAAGTTACCCTGATTAGCTTCGGTTTTGTCACCGGATTTTCCTGAGGAAGAAGATCCGCCAACGATATATCCGCCGTCCTTAGTGGGGCTGATGCAGGCCAGCTGTTCCTGACCGCTGCCGCCAATGGTGCGCTGCCATTGCTCATTGCCTTTGGCATCGAGCTTGATGATCCAGTAGTCGTCCTGACCGCGGGAATCTTCTTTTTTATCGCCGCCTTTCGGTGAGTTAGACACACCGGCCAGGATAAAACCGCCATCGGCCGTGATCCGGGCACTTTGCAGGAAATCCAGTTCGCTGCTGCCAAAGCTTTTTTGCCAGTCGGGACTGCCGTGTTCGTCCATTTTCCAGAGCCAGTAATCGAAATTGCCACCGGATGGTGTTTGCTTGTTTCCGTTCTTGTCGGAAAGAGAGCTTCCTGCCAGTAAGAAACCATAGTCGGGTGTGGGCACAACATGGGTTAAAAACTCGGCATGTTTGCCGCCATACGATTTTTCCCAGATGAGGTCCTGGGACTGAACCGTATAGGTACAAAGAAGTAAGGGCAACAGGGCATACAGCCTGCTACCGGTGCGGTAATTTTGTGTCATATACTGTCTAATTAATATTACAGGAAAAATTATACAGACAATTTGGTACTGTTTTTTT
The DNA here is from genome assembly GCF_002379575.1 of Flavobacterium sp. UBA4197. NCBI lineage: Bacteria > Pseudomonadati > Bacteroidota > Flavobacteriia > Flavobacteriales > Flavobacteriaceae > Flavobacterium > Flavobacterium sp. UBA4197. The sequence continues at coordinate 106,209 of NZ_DFUB01000005.1, read as the reverse complement.
CAGAGAGACTTCCCTTTGGGCATTCATACTCTGCAATTTAGCCCACATAAGGGACTTGTTTTTCAGTAATGCTAAAGGTAGTTTCTTAATAATCGGGCGTATCCCGAAAAAGACGGATACAAAACAGGGGGAGTAAAGCACTCCTGGCTTTTTGACTTTTTGTTGCATGGCGTTTAATTTTAAATTTATGATACAAACAAGTATTTAGAATACTGTTTTATTTCTTTATTCTTCTTGGGGGAGGTATTATATAGGAGGGATATTTTGTAAACCTAAATAAAAAATAATAAAAAAACAATTTTTTGTGTGAAAAAAAATGAAAAAATAATGTTTTTATCTTTAAAAGTGCGATATATAAGGGTTTTTTCTGTAAAAATATTTTGAAAGACAATAAGTAATAGCTTGATTATTGCCCGTGATATTGTCTTTTTTATGCAGATAACAGAATAATGTGTAGGGGGATAATGCAAAAAAAGGAATAATCTTATTGGATTGGGAGGAAGGGAGGATATTTTTTTGACCTATATACTTGAATCTGCAAAGTAAAAAAACGCTACTTCATCCTATAAACAATAAAACGCACTCAATACCAAACACCATACCTGCTTTATAGCAAAAATAATACTTCCTCATCTGAAAAAGACAACCCCAAACCGGGTTGCCTTTTTTGGATGAGACCTTATTGTACCGCAATAAAAATGGCTACAATGGCATTTTCGGGATCCTGTGCTCTTTCGTCATAAACCTCAAAGTCGGCCGTATAGGCACGGTCAATATCGGTATTCCATATTTTGACCCAGGCATCGGCAACTGCTCCCTGGAAAATATTCCCTTCGGCAGTAAATTGCTGATAGTGTCCGGCAGGAATTGTTTTTCCGGTCATGCCTTCCGGAATATCGGTTAAACCGGATACGGCACAGCCTAAAATAGCAGTATACGGTTTGGTGTAATCCTTTTCATAATCGGTATAGATACAGTAAATACTGTCCGAAATTTTGTTCGGAATGTTGGCCGCAATTCCTTCCGACATAAATCGCTGCCAGAGTTTGCCGATATCGGTTGCGGCTTGCTGGTTCTCATTGGTCGTTCTGACGGCTATTCCGATAATGTGGAATGCGGCTGTTGGTTCGGTTTTCATCTTTATTGGAATTTAGTTGCGTAGTCTTATTTTCAAAAGTACTGTTTTTAGAAATATTAAGTGATTACGGTCCAGAAATCCAGCGTCATTTTCGTTTCATCGATCATTTCCATAAGCGGAGTACAGCTGTCGTGAATCAGGTAACCGCCGCAGATCTCCTGGGTTTTCTGAAGGTCTTTTCCAAAAGTTACTTCGGCGTAATGATCGTTCGGAAGGGAGCCTATAAAATGCAGCTGGGTATTTTCAAAAGAATTAAGGTATTCGGTTTCTATAGTGTCGGATATTTTAAGCAAGGTTTCCCGGTCACCGCTTTTTAAGGCAAAAGTACCAAATTCGATACAGGAAATCGTATCCGGCAGCCGGACTGCCGCTTTTTCGATATCCATATAGTTTACGGTCACCGTTTTTCGGTCAATAGCATTCAGGAAAGTCAAAAAAGGAGCTTCTGCGGCAAGCTGTTCGGCTATGTCTTTCAGCACTGCCGCGTTTTCTGCAAAAAGCACATTGGCATATTCGTCTTTGGAATTCTTAACAAGGCAATGCATGACAATTCCTTTTTGCAAATCCAGGAAACCGGCTTCAAAATCGGCTACGGCTTTTAAAAGTTCCTGTTCGGTTATATGTTCCGCTTTTTTAAAACTGGTAAATTCCATTACTTCCGGATTTACTTTTTTTCCTTTTATCATGTTTTGTAGATTAGAATGAATAACAGGACAAAAATAACAGCGGCAGGTGACAACAGTATGTCAGCTGTGCTTTCAAAATTTTAAAAAACAGGGAAGATTTATTTTTGTACATTAGTTCGAAGAATTTTACGAAGGAAAGAATGGCAGTAATTTTTGAAACATTTAAGCCTAAAAATAAGGTCATCGCTACGTATGTGGATTATTATTATCTGGATATCAAACCCACAAACGATATTGCCGGATTTACCTGTTTTCCCCATTTCAATAATACCATTTCCTTATACCGTTCCCATAACAGAATGCCGGATGGTACTATCGTGTATGATAAAGCCGCAAAGGCATTTCAGATATTCACACCGGTCAGGGAAAAGGCACTTCAGGTAAAACAGGCAGGAGCAGTACACCGTGTTGCCATTGTTTTTAATCCGTTGGGAATACAGCAGTTTTTCCGTGACCAGGATTTTTCCGGTTATATAACCGATTTTGATTTTTTTACCGGCAGCGAACTGGATACACTCTTTGCAACGGACAACGTGAGTACACTGGCCAACCTGCTGGATCAGTTTTTACACAACAGGTACCGGGAATATAAAAATGAAGTCCTGGAACAAGCCATTGCTTATATTTTCAGGCATTATGATGATTTTTCCATTGAAGATTTAGGGAAGGAACTGCAGTTGAGTCGCAGGCAGCTGGTCCGTATTTTTAAAACACATTTGGGCATTTCCCCGAAGAAATTCCAGCAGATTGTGCTTTTTAGAAAAACAATGGTGCATAAACTTGCTGCAAACAACAGCCAGAGTTTTACAACATTGGCACATGAATATAATTTCAGTGACCAGGCGCATCTCAACAAAACGTTTGAAAAGTTTACAGCGCATTCACCGAAGCAGTTTTTCAGCAAAGGAACCGTTTTAGGAAAAGAAGACACTTTCTGGCATTTACAGAAATAATTTTCCATGTCCCATTTTTACAAGTTTGTTATACTGAAAAAAAATACCTTGCCGAAAAAAATATAATGAAAAATCCGACTATTCCAAACAAACTACGCTGTGTACAGCCGCAAGCCGGTTTTCTGGCAATCCTCTTATGCTTTTTTTCGTTTCAGACCTTTGCACAAATAAAGGACAACGAAGACCTTCAAAAAATGGCCGATGACGACCAGTCGGAAAGAATGGTCGCTAAAGTAGACTGGGCGGTGCTTAATAAAAAAGACAGCCTGAGACGGAGCAGGGTGACCCGGCTTTATGCAGAAGACAAAGTCAAAACGGCTAAAGATTACCTGAATGCCGGAATCGTGTTCCAGCACGGTAACGATACCGTTGCCTCGGCCATGGCAGTAAAAAGTTTTGAAAAGGCAATAAAACTAGATTCCACATTAAACAGATGGTGGTATGCGGCAGCGGTTGACAGGGATTTGATGCGAAGAGGAAAACCACAGCTTTACGGCACGCAGTTCATAAAGAACAAAGCCGCTGATGGTAAGTGGGTCAGGTATAAAATTGACACGACAAAAGTTACCGATGAAGAGCGAAAATACTACCGTGTGGAAACCCTGAAGGAACAGGAAGAAAAAGAGCGGACAATGAACCTGAAGACAATTTCGTCGTATTATGCCAATCACAATTCTGCCGGTAAAACGGTCGGCCATATCCGGCAGGAATTCAAAAAAGGAAAAAGCTCGGATTATAATATTAATGAAGAGGCGGTAAACAATTTTGCTTACGAACTGCTGAACAGGAACAAGGATGAAGAAGCGCTGCAGGTTTTTAAACTAAACACCGAACTTTATCCAAAAGCCTTTAACACCTTCGACAGTTATGGCGAAGCACTGATGAAAACCGGGCAAAAGAAAAAGGGACTTAAAGCCTATAAAAAATCATTGGAACTGAATCCGGCTAACGATAATGCAAGGGAAATATTGAAAAATAACGGCTAATAAAAAGGTTACACCCGATAGTTTAAAAACAAGCGGCGAAATACGATAACATTATCGGGTTTCGTCGTTTTTTATTTCTGTTACCAACGCAGAAGGATATTGTTTCCTGTTTTTATATTGAAACCGGCAGCCGGTTATAAGAAAGTATTCGGTTTCCTGACGTTATTCGTCATTGGGTTCTATATGAATCAGGATGTGTCCCAGTTCCGGGATTTTATACTTTAAAGTGTCCTGTAGCCGGTGGGAAATCGCATGTCCTTCTTTTACCGAAATGGTAGCATCTACAATAGCGTGTAAGTCCACATGGTACTTCATGCCGGATTTGCGGATATAACATTTTTCGGTATCGATAACGCCTTCTACGCCTACAGAAACGGTACGGATCTCTTCGATCAGGTCGTCATAAAAATGCTCATCCATGATCTCGCCCAAAGCCGGTCTGAAAATCAGGTAACTGTTATAGATAATAAAGAAAGAAGCAAATAAAGCAGCCCAGTCGTCAGCCGATTCATAACCTTTACCGAAGATAAGGGCAATGGAAATTCCGATAAAAGCGGCCAATGAGGTAATGGCGTCGCTTCTGTGGTGCCAGGCATCGGCTTTTAAGGAAGAACTGTTGGTTTCGATTCCTTTTTTGTACACCATCCGGAATGAAATTTCTTTCCAGATAATAATGGCACCTAAAACGATAAGGGTATAGGGTTTCGGAAGGTCGTGCGGTGTCCCGATATTGATGATGCTTTCATAAGCAATAACCGTAGCCGAAGTGATCAGAAAGCCAACCACCAGGAAAGTGATTAACGGTTCTGCGCGTCCGTGTCCGTAAGGATGGTTTTTATCGGCCGGCCGGTTGGCGTATTTTATGCCGAATAAAACCAAAAACGAGGCAAAGATATCGGTAGTCGATTCGATCGCATCGGCAATAAGGGCATAGGAATTACCAAAATAACCGGTAAGTCCTTTTATTAATGCCAGGCATGTATTTCCAATGATACTGAAGTAAGTGGTTCTTATCGCGGTTTGTTCGTTCGTCATCTTAATACATCCAAATTTGCTTCAAAATTACACAAAATATTTAAGCACTATTGTCGCGTTTCGAAATTAGCAACACGATTTTTTGTCCGGTTCCGTTAACTTTTTGAATAGCAGGAGTCGTTAGTACCCGTTCAGGAAAGCATCCATTTGCAGGATGTAAAGATCTCCGAATTGTTCTTTGGTCAGTTTGCTAAAACCTTCCAGATGGTTTCCGTCAAATTCAGATAATTTCCTTTTGGGTGCCATCTGAACAAATTTTTTGCTGTCTTCGGCAGTCGTCATTTTGTCCTGTGTTCCGGCAAACAACAGGTATTGGCAATCAATTTTAGCCGATAGCTTCTGGATGTCAAACCGGTTGTCGGGCAGTATTATTGTTTTGTTTTTGAGTGCCTTTATTTTTTGAGCAATTACAGCCGGATCATAAACCAGTCCTTCTGCAATAACAAAATCAACTTTTTGATGCTGCAATGCCATATTGGTCATGATGGTTCCCATTGATAACGCCCAGATCCCGGTTTTTGGGTTTTTGATAGCGGTTTTGGTCCATTGGATCACCGCTTCTAGATCGGTGGCAAACTCGTTATAATACAGATAATCGTTGTTGATGTCAAACGCATCACTATGCCCGAAACCGCGGTAATCGAACAGTACTACCGTATAGCCGCTATTGGACAATACCCATGCCTGGTTGAGCCAGTAGGACATATTGCCGGAATCGCCATAGGTTAAAATGACGGTTGTTTTTTTATCGGCGGTTTTGTCCGGTGCAATAGTCCAGGAAAGCAGGTTCAGTCCGTCTTTGGTGCTTATTTGCTGTTCTTTATAAGACAATTGCAGGTCTTCCGGTTTGGAAATATAATTCTTGTCCGGTTTTAATGCCCAGCAGTTCGTCATGCTGATTAAAAAGAGGAGTAGGGCTGTCGTTTTCTTCATAAGAATGGATTGTAAAGCAATTGTACTCCTTAAAATTATCAATTATTCTGAATTGTACGACATTGAAACACTTTTTATAAAGGATTAAAGTGCGCAATTAAGGGTTTGCCCTGTATGCCTGTCTGACCATGTTTTTTACCACTAAACGGTGAAACGGTTTTATCAGGGCCATATAATACCGGCCTTTATTGTTGTGGTATTGTACTAAGGTTGTCACCTTTATGTTGTATTGCGGTTCCCGCGTATCGGTAATGACAGCCCTGAAATTAAGATGGCTGTCATCGGCTCCCAAAATGATTTCCCGATTTTCGACGGTATAAACCGTAAAAAAGCCGATCGTGCTTCCAGTCTGGACTCCGGCTACCGGTTCTTGGCGGGGAAGCGGCTTTAATCCGATACATTTCACTAAAAACTGACGGATGACAAAAAGGAATTGTACCCATTTGGGCCTGGTTCCAAAAATTATTTTTGCAATTTCCGAAAGGGAGTCTTTATGATTAGTAGTGGAAAATGTATCTTTAAAATCGATTTGAGCCAGGCTTTTTTGCGCCAGCTCACTGTTAACAATTTGTTCTTCTCTAACTTTCATTGCTTTAAATTTTAGCTAAGATAGCCATAAAATCTGAATTAGTACATGTGTACTAATTTTTCTATTTTTGTACTATGAATAAAACAAAACGAAAAATACTGGATGCCGGTTTATTGTTGTTCAACGAATATGGGCTTTCCAACGTAAGCCAGCGAAAAATATCCGATTACCTGGGAATCAGCCCCGGAAATCTGACCTATCATTTTAAGAAAAAAGAAGCAATAGAGGAAGCTTTATACTTCGAATTGGTTGTGATGATCAGGGACGAATATAAAAAAATGGAGCTGAACGCCGTGAGTTTATCCAACCTGACGGCTTTTGTACACCGGTTTTTTGCGTTGATTTATGAATACCGTTTTGTTTTTCTGGACATTGTTCATATCATACGTACCAATGAAATCATTGCGGCACATTACCGCCAATTGATCATTTCCCGTAAAATGCAGTTTCTGGAAACAATAGAACATTTTATTGCTTCCGATTTATTCCGGGCAGCGGAACTGCCGGATGAATATGCATTCTTATATAAAAGAGTTCAGATCATTTTTGATTTTTACCTTTCTTCGATAGAAATTTCAGAAAAAGGCGTGAATAAAACGCATATTGACCGGCACACAACGATTTTCCTGTATGCTGTCTATCCGTATTTGTCGGCTAAAGGGAAGGAACAGTTTTTTGAGCTGCTGCCGAAATAGCAGTCCTAAAAGAGGTATGCTCCGTTTGTTGTCATTGGAGCATTGCTATCAGGAAACGGTAGTAATATGAGGGAAATTACCAATTACGGTCCATTTGTTGTTTTCATCCATTACTAAGGAAATAAAGGAGGTAAAAGACAATTTTGAACTCTTTAAAAGGGCTTTTACCATAGCAATGGAACCCACATGGTCAAGCTGCACTATTTCCAATGTTCTGGGATTACCGCCAAAGGTTTTTGCTGCCACCAGGGCTATATATTCCTGTTTGTCAAAGATCACGACACCTTTATTTTCGAAAAAACCATGCTGCGTATTTTTAAAATCGGGATGTAATATTCCGGATAATTTTTCGGTATCGCTGTCGTCGCCGGCTTTGATGAATTCGGTTACGGCATTCCGGATTTTTTCATGTTGTTCCATGTCTTGCTTTATTTTGAATATGCTTTAATTGCTAAATGATTCCTGCATACCGGATCTGCTAATGCAAACGATTGGTTATTATTGCTCTGCCAGTTCCTTTACGATGTTCAGGGCTTTTGGAAAAGTCCGGCTAAAATAATCGGAAAAATCTTCCGTAATATCCAGGGCGGCCACTAATTCCGTTGTATTGCCGGTTTCGGTCAGCGTATAGTTTTCGGTATCGCCCGAACATTTTTTGGCTTCTTCGGCTATTGGCTGTTCAACACCGTTTTTAACGTTCCCGATATGGGTAAACGAAATAAACCGCTCCGGAATTAACCGGGTGATGGTGCTGTATATGCCGTTTTTTTCTTCATTCAGGAACAATATTTTACTACCTTCTTTCCAGTCGGAAACCGCATAAGAACCTTCACTAAAAGCAGCGGTCCACAGGCGGTAAGTACTGTCATCCCATAACACAGCCCATACTTTGCTTGCAGGAGCATTGATACTGACTTTAAATTGTATCGTTTTCATTGGATAGTGTTTTACGTTTACTGATTAGTCTTTCCAGATCCGTTTTTTACATGTACCGGTAGGGTTTATCATGCCGTTAAAACGGTAAAGGAAAGGTACGGAATATTTGCTAAAGTGTTGCTGTGTATTGCGTTAAGTGGATTATTCTATTTTGACCGATTTTGTACGCGTAACTATATCATCATCCGTTAGTTCGCTGTAACGGATCAGGACATGCCCTTTGTGTTTTTTGTCAATTTCAATCGGAACCACTTCCTCTTCCCATTGCATGCAATGGGTCGAAAACGGTTTTACAGCATAAATCCATTGTCCGGCTTTTTACAGGCAAAAAGCGAACAGCAGAGCAGTAATCCAAAGCAGGTGAGGAAAATATTTCTCATATAATGCTAATCGGGCTGTTGGTTGAAATCCGGGAAACGATCGGCAACCAGCTGTAAGGCAATGTTGTGCTCCAAAAGTGCCTTTAGCGCAGCCAGAACCAAAGTAAAACCTTCGGTGGCGTTGCGCACATAGGCTATTTTTTCTTCGGTCGTACCGGCAATACCGGAATCGGTAATGCTCACAAAAGTAGTATTGTCCTCACGGGTTGTAAATACCCATTCCACGGTGGTTGGCCATTCAATAACAATACGTTTGTCCGGTTCTACCGTCTTGACGGTTATCCTGGCAGCATGGTTATACATTTCCCAGTCCCATTGTATTTGTTTGCCGGCTTCCAGTGGACCACTACTTTTGGTAAACCAGAATTTAGTGGTAATTTCCGGATTTATAAAGGCTTCAAAAACGTCTGAAACCGGTTTGCGGATCAGCATTTCCGCTTTGGCATGGTATATACTTGTTTCCATGATACCGTTTTTTAGTTGTTATTCCGGCTTAACAGGATTTAGTAACCGGAAGGCATTGTAAACCGCCTGGTGTGTTACCGTGGCGTGGTTTTCTTTCGGAAGAAAATCGAAAAAGACCGTCAGGTTTTTGTTTTTGCCTTTTTTTAGATTTTCCGCCAATTTTTTAGCAGTATCTTCCATTACTAATTTTTCTCTTCCGGGCATAGCACCTTCTTTGCCGACACCAACATACACTTTTGTATTCGGATCGAAATTCAGGGATGCAATACCGCCTGTAACAGCACTTTTGTGCAATAAAGAACCGTTATCCCACCATAAACTCGGACTCATAATGATATAGGTATTGAACAGTTTTGGCTTTGTCAGCAGTATTTCGGTTACCAGTAAGCCGCCCAGTGATTGCCCGATAATGGTTTTAGAAGTGCTCACTTTGTAATTGTTTTCAATATACGGCTGTAATTCTTTTTCGATAAAAGCAATGAACTTGTCCGAACTTCCGGAAGTAGGGGATTCCTTTTTATCAAGCGGAACGGTACTCGGATAGGTAAAATCTCTTCGTCTGTCTACATTGGCAATGCCCACAACAATGGATTTGGGCAATTGGTTGATCCAGGGAAAACTGAAATTGTGTACCAATCCGGTGATGTGGATAAAATCTTCATCGGCCGAACCGTCCAAAAGATAGATTACCGGGTATTTTATAGTATCGTTTGCAGTATAGCCTTCCGGCAAATAAATGTTTAATGTTCTGCTTTCTGAAAGAATGGCGGATTGTACGGCATCGATAGTGCCCAGAATAAACGGTTTACGTTCCTTTTGCTGTGCCATCAGCATTCCGTTGAATCCAAGTATAATCGCCAGTAGTAAGCTTGCTTTTTTCATAAATTATGAGGTTGTTATTTGAATATTTGGCGCTTACGCATCGTAAGCATCCTGCAGGGTTTTAATATCGAGTTTGTCCATTTGAAGCAGCGCCATCATAACGCGATGGGATTTTTCGGTATCACCGGAGCTCATTAAGGTTTCAAGCACTGTCGGAACAATCTGCCAGGAAAGCCCGAATTGATCCAGCAGCCAGCCGCATTTTTGTTTTTGGCCGCCTTCGGAAAGTTTATCCCACAGTTCATCAATTTCTTGCTGTGAATGACAGTTAACCACAAAAGAGACTGCCGGAGTAAAGGCAAATTGCGGTCCGCCGTTCAGGGCAATAAATTCCTGACCTTCCAGCTGGAAACTGGCGGTCATTAATGTTCCGGCAGGAGCGGGTCCGCCTTCACTGTAATAGCTGGTTTTCAGTATTTTTGCATTGTTGAAAATGCTGATATAAAAATTCATGGCTTCTTCTGCCTGATTGTCAAACCAAAGAAAAGGGGTGATTTTCCGGATTAGCTTGTCCATGGGGAAGTTTTTTGATTGTTTTCTCAAAATTAAAGAAATTTCCTAAGGAGTAAAAATATTTTTACGCGGTTTAAACGTTAAAAAGTAATCCGGGATAATAATAATAACAAAAAAAGGAGCGCTGCAAAGGCTCCTGATTTTTAGGTATAGTTGCCGGTTCCGGAATGATGATCGTAGAAATAACAACAATATCGGACGTTATTTACCGGATTTAAAAGTACCGTTGTAGAAGATAATGCGCCATTGGTCCGGATCTTCATAGGTCTGGCTTTTTCCTTCCCAATACGGATTTTCGGGTGCAACAGCGGGAACACCGGCCGCAGCCATTTTCTGTACCGCTTTTTCATATTTTTCCGGAGTGTCAAAATAGAAAACCAGCAGGTTCTCTTTGGTAGGTTCCGGTAAGGGTGCCTTATCCGCATGCTGTGTAAATTCAAGATGGTATTTTTCATCCGGAAGCCCCAGCATTACACCGTCATATCCCTGATGTCCGCTGAAAGCGCCCAATTCTTTTAATCCGATAACTTCTTTATAGAATTTTACAACCTTCTGTAAATTGTTGGTAGGTCTTGCTATCCGGAACTGTACGGCTCCGAGGCTTTCGATGGATGGTGTCATGGGGGATTCGGTTTTAGTGTTGCAGGAATGCGTCAGTATAGCCAGCCCGATAAGCAGGGCGGCTTTTGTTTGAAGAATGCTCCTTTTTTTCATAGTGAATATTTTAAGGCAAAATTCGCTTGAAAACAAAAGCCCGTCAATGGCAATATTCCCTATTAAAGAACCAATTTTACGGTAGCAGGCGGTATTCGGACGGGGTGCATTTTTTTTGCGCTTTAAAAAAGCGGCTAAAATGGGAAAGGGTATCAAAAGACAAGGCCGTGGCAATCTCCTTGATGCTTAGTTCCGAATAGCGAAGCAGGAATTCCGCTTCCAGTGTTATTTTCTGGTGGATGATGTCGATAGCCGAAAATCCGGTTTGCTGCTTTACACATTCACTTAAATATTTGGGGGAAATGTGCAGTAAATCGGAATACTCCTTAACCGTCCGGAATAGCGCAAAATGCTTGTCGACCAGTTTCCGGAATTTATGCACGATCTGGAACTGCCGGTTCATGCTGGTTGTCGAATTGAGCAGGCAGATTTCGCAAACCCTGTTGTAGTCATATAAGATCTGGATCAGGTACAGGCGGATCATGTCCAGGTAAAACGGACTGGCCTTATAGTATTCGGCTTTGATTTTTTCAAACTTATAACGATTGGATTCAAAAAGAGCGGCATCCAATTCGAAAACAGGCGGGTATTCGGGGTTGATAAAGAGTAATTCTTCTAAAATGCTGCTGTTGACAAAGCCCTTCTTCAGGAAATCCGATTTAAAAACGACCATATAGGCTTTAAAATCGTCTGAAAAGGAGGAGAGTGAATTAATGGATTCTGCCGGAATAATGGAGATATCCTGTGCTTTCAGCGAGTAGTGGTGCTGACCGACAATCATGTCCAGCTGCCCGGAAATGCAAAGCAAAATGGTTGTAAAGCTAAACCGGGTAACGCCTACAGTTTTTGTAGTATTGTCGATTTCAAGCAGGATAAAATCCTCAAGACACAGGTTGTTAACTTCTGTAGCCGCAGTATTTATATAAAGGCTTATAAAAGTTTGAATATCTAAAAGCTGCGTGGTCAGGGATGAGGATGGCCTTATGATACTTCTGTTCGGTTCCAATTAGTTAAGATTAAGTTCGTACTTCATGACAATGAAGGGGGCGTAATGATAGTATAAAGATACGATTTTTTAAATACGGCCTGCCGGAAAATAACAACGATGCGGATTCGTTTTTCCGGTTATTCTTTTCGCAGCCAGCCGATTATTCGTTTGTTGTCAATTACCCACATGTCATTGCGCAACTGTAATGAGAATCTGGCTCTGGAAGCAGCAAACGGCCCGGGATTCTGCTGGATAATCTCAATCTCGTTATCATGAACTTCCGAAACGATGGCCACATGTCCGAAGCGGTTCAGCAGCGAACCGGAATACACTAACAGGTCGTTGACCTTGGGTTTGGACTCACTCGGATTATGGTATTGCAGCAAAGCGCGTTTGGTGTTGAACCGGCCGTCCGGGATTTCCGGATCAAAAAAGTCTTTTGCATGGCCGTAACTGTCCGGCATCTTGTGGTCTAAATGTTCGCAATAGTAGCGTTTTACAAATTCCACACATTGGTATTTTAATCCTAAATTATAATTGTCGGTAGTCAGGTTACGCCCGGAAACATTATCCACTCCGCCATTATAATAGACATTGACCCCGTTGAACTGATCAACAACCTGGCCGGTAGTGTAGGAGCTGTTGAAGTTGTAGTTTTTAAGGCAGTATACAGTCCCTATGGTGAGTACTGCAATACATCCGGCGATGGTGTAAAGGCGTTTCTTTTTCATGGTTACTGGCAGAGAAATTAAAGTATAAATATAACATAAATTTCAGTCTTTTGCAGCCGCAGCCGGATTTATATTCAATACCGGTAATGGCTTCCGATGCGATTTTCCTGAACATAAAAAAACGGATCCGGAGTATACTCCGGATCCGTTTTGGATAGAGCCGGATTCCAAAAAGATTACAGGGTAATTACAATTTTACCCACGGTTCTTCCGGTTTCAATATCGTGATGGGCCTGTGCCATTTGTTCAAACGGATATGTTTTGGAAACATGGGCTTTTATGCTGCCGTTTTCCAATAAGGCAGCCAGGGATTTCATGTCGTCTCCGTTTGAAGCGACCAGCATAAAAGAGCCGTTAATACCTTTTGAGCGTGCTTTTTCGGTTACCTGTTCGTTCAGACCGGACGGAATGCTAATCAGGGTTCCCTGCTTTCTGATGACTTCAAGGGAACGGTCAATGTTATTTCCGCCGATGGTGTCCAAAACAAAGTCAACATCCGAAACGGTTTCTTCAAAACGTTCGGTGTTGTAGTCAAGGTGTCTGTCTGCACCCAGTCCTAACACAAAATCCTTGTTTTTAGCAGATGAGGTTCCAATCACATAAGCACCCAGGTGTTTGGCAATCTGAACAGCAAAATGCCCGACACCACCGGAAGCGGCGTGAATTAAAACAGTATCGTCAGGCTGTACTTTGGCATGGTGTACCATGGCCTGCCAGGCGGTCAATGCCGCTAAAGTTGCCGCAGCGGCTGCTTCAAAAGAAATGTTGGCAGGTTTTAAGGCCAGTTGGTCTTCGGGCGCACTTACATATTCGGCATAGGCTTTTCCGTGTCCCGGGAAATTAACCATACCGAAAACAGCATCCCCTTTTTTTAAAGTCGTTACTTTTTCTCCTACCGCAGTAACAATACCGGAAATATCCCAACCCAGAATTAAAGGCTGTATTTCTTTTAACCTGCCATACATGCCGTTTCCGTTTCGGGTTTTGGCATCAACAGGATTAATGCTGATGGCTTTTACCTGTATGAGTACTTCGTTATCGTTATAATCAGGTAGCGGTAAGGTGGTGAGCTGTAAATTTTCCGGAGCTCCTGTATTTTCTAAAATAAATGCTTTCATACTATTACAATTAAAATGTAAAGCAAAATTATACAATATATTGGCTATTTTTATGGTATAAATTTTCTTTTATTTGGTATTTTTGTGCCATGAAGCGAGAACATTTGTACGAACCGTTTTCAATTAGTTTTGAAACGCTGACGGAATATCCCAAACCGGCACACCAGCACAGTTATTTTGAACTGGTATATGTGCTGGACGGAAACGGGATGCAGTGCATCAATCAGAATAACTTTGCCTACCATCCGGGGCATCTGTTTTTAATTACGCCCCAGGATTGTCATTCTTTTACGATCGATACACCAACGGAGTTTTTCTTTTTGCGCTTTAATGATATTTATATCCGTTCGAATGCTTTACAAACGGATAATATCAAACGGCTGGAATTCATTTTGCAAAATGCCAACCATCAGCCGGGCTGTATTTTAAAAAATCAAACGGATAAAAGCCTGGTACGGCCGATGGTCGAAGCGATCATACGCGAATATGTCAACCGGGACCTGTATAACAAAGAAGTCATCCAGCAGATCATCAACACGCTGATCGTGATTGTAGCACGCAATATTGCCAAATATTTACCGGAGCAGGTGACTGAAAAAAGCGATGAGAAATTTTTAGCAATCCTCAATTATATACAGCAGCATATTTATGAGCCGGAAAAGATCCGTACCGAGGTAATGAGTGCGCATTTTGGCATTTCGGAAGGGTATTTAGGGCGGTATTTTAAAAAGCACTGTAACGAAACGATGCAGTCGTATATCACGAACTATAAGATCAGTTTAATCGAGTACCGTCTGAAACACAGTGCAAAACGGATTAACGAAATTGCGGTTGAATTAGGATTTACCGATGAAAGCCACCTGAATAAGTTTTTCAAAAAGCAGAAGGGAATTGGTCCCAGACAATACCGGAGCAGGCTATTTTCTTAGCAAGTCCGGGATGTGGGACAACAAAAAGGCAAGCCTTGTTTCAATATCTGCTTTCGGAATTTCAATGATCTGATAGTTGTATAACCGGTAAGTTGCCACCATTTTTTCATAAGTACGAACCGCTTCTTCCCAGGTTTGTTTCCGTTCCGTATCTGTTTGGTATATTTCCTGCCAGGGCGGCAACAGGAATACTTTTGGGTTGTAAGTAAACTGCCGGGCGTTGAGATCCATGGCTTCGGATATTCCCAGATTGATTAACTGCGCATAACACAGGGTGTCGGGAATGCCCCTGTCGAAAAAAACAGGCTCATTGCCGGGATGCGAATTAAATGTTTCGATATAACTGCTAACGGAGCGTTCCAGCATCAGCCGGGTGTACAGCGCGGTGTCTTTCCAGGGTAAAGCCGTTCCGCCGGACTGTAGCTGTTCCTGTATGATTTCCCGGGCTGCTTCCGGAATGCAACGATAGTGCTGCCGGGCTAAAGCATTCAGTAAAGTGGTTTTTCCGGCTCCGGGACCGCCAGTAATCACAAAGAAGGTATCGGAATGCCAGGGTTGTTGCAAGGTCATTTTGTTTTAAGGTATAATGTTTTTGGGATCAATAAGTCTGCCGTGAAGCCGGCAATACCGGTATCCTGATAATCGGACCGTATGTGGATCCCGTTTTTATGAAATGCGGGGGTTATCCTTTTTAAATGGATGTTAATTTAAGTAAAACAGGAAAAATAAAGGTAAGCATTAAATGGGTATAAAGCATTTCTTCGAGGCTTGTTTTTTGCAGTAGCATCAGGATAAGAAAAAACAGCGATTGCGTGATTGTAATACAATACCCGATCATAATGACCTTTTCGCCGGTATTAAACAGCAGAACTGCCATATAGCCGGTTATTATCGCAATCAGGGTTTTTGAGGTCATGTTGAAGATATGGTCAATTTGTGAGGTTCCCTTTTGATAAAAAGACTTCACAATGGAATAGGGATAATAATAAATAGTGATGCCGGTTAATATTGCCGATACGGGATATTGGATAACAGGAATGCCGTTATTGTTGTTGCTGATCAGTATTAAAACCGACAATAGTAATAGTAATAGATTCAGCCAGTATTTTTCTTTTAATTTTATGAAATGGAACATCGGGATAAGTATTATTGGTTAGGTATATTCCATGTGCATGATTGGCTAATGAAGTAAAAATAGCCCAAAAAAGAGTTGCCTGTACAAAAGGGAATTACTCATTTATACTCAAAATTAAATTTTTAAAGGAATAATAAGAAAGAACCTTTTTTACTGTTGAAAACGGAGAAAAAGTAACCCGATTATGGCTGCTGCTTAATAAGTTTTTGGTGCTTTTTAGCGGGTGATACAAAAAAAGCCGGACATTGTCCGGCTTTTTTAATGTTATAGATGTGTTTATTAGTATAAACTTGGATATTTGGAAGGATTCGCCTCATTCATAATTTCGTACACTTTTTCGAAAATATCTTCGGCTGAAGGTTTGGAGAAATAATCCCCGTCTGTTCCGTAAGCAGGACGGTGCGCTTTGGAAGCCAGTGTTTGCGGCTGACTGTCTAAATGCATATATCCTTTTTGCTCATCGATGATTTGCTGCAGGATGTAGGCAGAAGCACCACCCGGAACGTCTTCATCAATTACCAGTAAGCGGTTTGTTTTGGCTACGCTTTTCACGATATCATGATTAATATCGAAAGGCAATAACGACTGAATGTCGATGATTTCGGCATCAATACCCACTTCCAGTAATTCTTTGGCAGCCTGCTCGATTAAACGCAGGGTAGAACCGTAAGAAACCAAAGTGATATCTGTACCTTCTTTGATGGTTTCCACCACACCGATTGGCGTTTTGAAAGCTCCGATATTGGAAGGCATTTTTTCTTTTAAACGGTAACCGTTCAGACATTCTACTACTAAAGCCGGTTCGTCGGTTTCCAGTAACGTATTGTAGAATCCTGCTGCTTTAGTCATGTTTCTCGGTACTAAAACGTGTATTCCGCGGATCGCATTCAGGATCATTCCCATTGGTGATCCGGAGTGCCAGATACCTTCCAGTCTGTGACCGCGTGTTCTGATGATCAGCGGTGCTTTCTGACGTCCGGCAGTTCTATACTGTAAGGTCGCCAAATCGTCACTCATGATCTGGATTGCATATAAAAGATAATCCAGGTACTGGATTTCAGCGATCGGACGTAATCCTCTCATCGCCATTCCGATTCCCTGTCCTAAAATGGTTGCTTCACGAATACCGGCATCGGCAACACGGAAGGCACCATATTTTTCCTGCATACCTTCCAATCCCTGGTTCACATCGCCGATAGTACCGGAATCTTCACCAAAAATTAAGGTTTCAGGATATTTAGCGAAAATAGCATCAAAGTTATCGCGGATGATTAAACGGGCATCCACTTCTTCGGCTGCTGCGTCATAAACAGGCAGTACTTCTGCACTGTTCAATACATTTTTATCCGATTGGGAGAACAAATGCGAGCTGAATTTAGGCTGTATCTTAGCTGTATAGCTGGTAATCCAGGTGGCTAACGAACCTTTTCCGTTTTCGTTTACGATCAGGCGCAATACTTTACGCGCAGTCACTAAAATGTCTTTACGGATCGGTTCTTTAATTGCGGCTAAATCATTTGCATATTTTTCAATGAAAACTTTGTTAGGACTGGAAGCAGCAATACTGTTTAAGAAAGCAGCTAATTCCTGCTGTTCTTCTTTTATCGGGTTCAGGTAAGCGCTCCAGGCTGCTTTTTTGCCTTCCAGCACTTCTTTTTTAGCGGCAGTATCCATTGCTTCAATTTCTTCGGCTGTAGCAATGTTGTTTTCAATCAGCCATTTGCGGAATTGCGCCAGACAGTCAAATTCTGCTTCCCATGCCAGACGATCGGCATTTTTGTAACGTTCGTGTGAACCGGAAGTAGAGTGTCCCTGCGGCTGGGTTAGTTCTTTTACGTGGATTAATACCGGCACGTGCTCTTCACGGGCAATAGCCGCTGCTTTCTGATAGGTTTCCACCAAAGTAGGGTAATCCCATCCTTTTACCGTGATGATCTCAAAACCATTGTTGTTTTCATCACGCTGGAATCCTTTTAATATTTCGGAGATATTCTCTTTTGTAGTCTGGTAGCGGGCGTGAACGGAAATTCCGTATTCATCATCCCAAACGCTCATCACCATTGGTACCTGAAGTACTCCGGCAGCGTTAATGGTTTCAAAGAACAAACCTTCCGAAGTGGAAGCATTACCGATTGTTCCCCATGCGATCTCGTTTCCGTCAATTGAGAAATTGGTGTTATTTTCAATTCCGGATACATTACGGTATATTTTTGAGGCTTGTGCCAAACCTAATAAACGAGGCATTTGCCCGGCTGTTGGAGAAATATCGGCACTTGAATTTTTCTGAGCAGTAAGGTTTTTCCAGTTTCCGTTTTCGTCAAGGCTGTGTGTGGCAAAATGCCCGCCCATCTGACGTCCGGCACTCATCGGGTCATGAGCCAGATCGGCATGACCGTATAAACCGGCAAAAAACTGTTGAATTGTCATTTGACCTATTGCCATCATGAAAGTCTGATCACGGTAATAACCCGAACGGAAATCGCCGTTTTTAAAAGCCTTTGCCATCGCAAGCTGTGGCACTTCTTTACCATCACCAAAAATCCCGAATTTCGCCTTACCGGTAAGTACTTCACGTCTTCCCAATAAGCTGCATTCTCTGCTGATGGTTGCAATTTTATAATCGTTAAGCACCTCTGTTTTGAAATCTTCAAAAGAAAGAGCTTCTTTAGCGGCCGTTTGATTCATAGTCAAATAATAATGAGATTGGGACAAATTTAATTATTTAGTCAATACAAAACAAAGGATTGTGAAAATAACAATTCAACATTTGGTAAAAAAACTATGGGTTTATCTTGTTTTGTTGAGGATATTTTATTGAAAATAGTGTTTTATCAAAGTTTTTTTAATAAAATAAAATAAAAATGCCTGTTTTTTTATCGTTTATTTAGAACCACTTTCTGGTAAATAGCGAAACCAGGGTTTTGGCACTCAGGGTTACGACAAACCGGATGCGCTGTCCGTAATTAGGATCGTTTACTTCCCAGCCGTTATTGGAATACACCGGGAAATAGAGCTCAAAATAGTCCTGAACCAGATTCAGCCGGATTCCGCTGTCGTAAACAAACTGCGGATTGGAGAAACGGTTTTTAATGATTCCGGCATCGGCATAGGCTTCCACCCAGTTCCAGATACTGAAACTGGCATTGGTGGTGGTCATCCACTGGTTTGCATAGCGGTTTTTTAACTTGGATTTAAAACCACCGTCGGCCATTACAAACTGCTGGCTGAAAAGTCCGGTCGATTCCGAACGGCCAATAAGGTTGTAACCGAAAAGATAATCGGAAGGGCGATCCAGTCCGAAGCTAAAGAAATCGGTTCCGGTTTCGTTATACATAAAGGTACCGGCAAAAAAACGAACGGTGACCTGCCGCCTGTCGTCAAATAATTTCCGGTACTGCATTTCGGCGGAAAGCCTGCTGAAATTGCTGGCAATCTGCAAATCGGTTAAAAAGCTGTACAGTCTTGCGGTTTCTGCTTCCCCGATGGAATAGCGGGCGTTAAAAACAGAATAGTTTTCTTCTTTTTTGTTTTTAAGCAGTGGCGAATCTTCTTTTTCTACAAAGACATGGCGTATCAGGATGGTCTCTTTTCTGTTTTCGCGGTAATCCGGTTCCCGGAAACGGAACTGTACCGAAGGCATGATCTTCGTATAGGAAGCATTCGGCGCATAATGGAGCGTTGAACCGGAAATGGAATAACGGATGTTGTACAAACGTTCGTCCCGGATATTCTGGAAATAGGAGAGTGTCGCACTTCCTACCAGTTCTTTGGTATTCGTGGAATAATCAGGGATAATATCAAACTGAAACGGCTTGTCCAGCAGGGTTTCATTGTGAATGCGCATGCCGAGCATCAAACCGTCATACAGGTTGTAATTGAAATCCGGAACATAAAAAAACTGGTTGTATTGCGGATCTTCAAGGTCTTTAAAGAAGTTGAATTTTACCGGACGGTTCAGCGAAGGAAAGCCTTTTAGCGTTTTATAGTTGTTCCGACGGTTAAATTCGGGCACTTCATTGGTGTGATTAAGTGCCAGTTTGTCAATCCCTTCTTTCGGAACGGATACGATGGTGTCCTTAGCTATATTTTCCAGCCAGGTTTTCGAAACTATCTGACCGTTTTTCATACCGTATAACGGAACGGGAACGGTTGCCTGGGCATTGTTTTTGACTTCAACCTGTATGTTGCTGCCGTCGTCCCGCACTTTTCCGAATTTATAATCGATCAGGTCCCTGGAATTGATAACAGATTTGAAAAACCAGTCGATATTTTTGGGTGTTTTTGATTTTAGTATGGTTTCGATATCGTTTCGTGAGGTCTGCTGACTTTTGTTTAGGGTCACGAAATCATAAAGCGCACTGTCTACGCTGTCGTGCTGCAGGTAGGAATCCAGGTAATTCAGGGCTAAGCCGGCTTTGTATTTTCCGGATATTTGTTCGTTGAATTTTACAAAGGTGTTTTTCGGATTCCCGATGGGCTGGTCGAGGTTCATACGGGCCATCATCAGGTACAGATAGCTGTATTGCTCGTTAAACCCGGTGGTAAAAAGGCTAAAGCCTCTCAGGAATTTATAGCGTGCCAATGTTCCGGTCATTTTTACATTGGGGTAATTGTCTTCAATATACTTCATCATCGTGTAGACCTGAATACCGTCGTATATCCAGTTGTCTTCCCGGTGATTGACCTGTAAGGTGTTTTTCAGGTAGTTGTTTACGTATGTTTTCAGGAATTTGAGTTCATAGACAAATTCATCCGGAAAGGGTCTGAGGAATTTGGGCAGCTGGTTCAAGCCGTAAAACGGGTTACGGTCATAGTCGGTCTGGCTGATAACCATTTTGTCCTGTGCCGGATTGCCCAGGTGTTCGGCTACATAGTTAACGACACGGTCAATGATAATGGCTTTTTGAACTTCACTGAGCTTGTTTTCTTTAATGTTGCTTGTTATTTCCGTTTTGTCGTTTTTGTAATTGCCGTATGTTAGCGTGTTTTCCAGTGCGAGGATAATGTCCTGCCTGTTTTTTCCGGTCAGGGTATAGTTTTTAAAACCGTCTTCTTCGGTAGTGGCGGTAATGTCCAGGTCGGTGGTTAGCGATAGTGCTGCCGGTACTTTTAGCTGAATATCAAAATCGGAAATTGCATTTGAAATATCGTCCAGATTTTCATTGCTGTATTTTACAAAAGTGTTTTTTTCGTATCGGGCAGGTGTCAGAAACCAGTTTTTAATATAGAAATCACCCGCATTATTAAAGCCGTAACGGGTAAAACGGTCGTTGGGTATTTTTACGGAATAGACGATGTTAATCCGGAATTTCTGCTTCGGATATACCGGATTCAGCAAATGAATGTCGACTAAATCGGGTTGGTTGGGAAGCCGGGACCATTCCAGTCTTCGCTGGTTCTGATCGATAACGGAAACAATATTGGTGTGTCCTCTGTCGCTCTCGCCGGCAAGATGGAAAATCCGGGTAAATTCGTCCGAAAAACGTTTGGCCAGCGGTGTGCTTCTATCGGAATAGGCATTATTCCAGTCGTTTAGGATATAGTCTTTAAGCGTGTCTTTGGTGTTGTTATAATAGGTTATTTCCTGCTGTATTTTAAGCATTTTCGACTCCGGATCAACGGTAATACTCATAGCGCTGTGGTGCTGGGCACTCACAGAGTACATTCCAAATAATAAAAAGGGGAGAAGGTATTTAATGGCTTTCAAAGGGTTCTGGCAAGTCTTATGGATTAAACCTGGTTTTTTAATTATAACAGTATGTATTCACAATGTTACAATTTTAATTCAAATTATTAGCGAAAATTTTCAGTAGTAATGAAAAATAATATTCCATGAGTTGGCATACGCTTTTTTAGCTGTGGTGTTGTGAATGTTAAAACAGTGTAATTTTTTGATATACAGTGAAGTATTAACAATTATGCTGCCTTTAGTTTTTTGTTTATAATTAACTTTGTCGCTAAACTTAATAGGAATGACAAAAAAATTACTAATTATTTTACTCTTTTTAGCGTCAAATGTTATCTTTTCTCAGGTAGTAATCAACGAGTTGGATTCCGATACGCCTTCAACAGATGATAAAGAGTTTATTGAACTGAAATCCACTGTTCCGAATTTTTCTTTGAACGGTTATGTACTGGTTTTGTTTAACGGCGGTAGTACGGGAACCTCTAACCTGAGCTATTATGCCATTGACCTGGACGGATTAACGACCGATGCAAACGGTATTATCGTGTTGGGAAATACGCTGGTATCTCCTGTGCCGACGTATATTTTTTCTAATAATGTCGTGCAGAACGGACCGGATGCGGTTGCGATTTATCAGGCAAACGGTTCCGATTTTCCAATGAACACACCGGCATCAACAACCAACCTGATCGATGCGCTGGTATACGGAAACAACAATACGCAGGCAACGGCTTTACTGTCGGCATTGGGAGTGAGCACGCAGATTAATGAAAACATGAACAGCCAGGGTACGGTACAGTCCATTCAGCGAAAAGCGGACGGAACCTATGAGGTTAAAGCGCCTACACCCGGAGCGAATAATGATGGCAGCGGTATTGTTTTTAACGGGATTACAATAACAGCACCCACCACGCACCTGAATGAAGGGGATAGTTTTGTTATTACGTTTACGACACAAACGAATGTGGCGAGTAACCTGACGTTTAATTTTTCTTTGCATAACGATAGTTTTACAACAGCAGATTATATCGGTAATACCACGGTTTTGATTCCTGCAGGATCCAATTCTTTTTCGACCACGATCCAGATCATCGATGATGCAATTGATGAAGGGGATGAGGTGCTGAAAATAAAATTCGGAACCCTTCCTGCCGGTTATGTGCGCATGAACGACAATATTGAAATCCGTGTAATCGACAATGATTTTACGGTTTCGGCATGGGGAACGCCTTTAAATCCTACGCATGGTGTGGTTACAAGTACGGCACCAGCCGGTTATTACAATTCACTGGAAGGATTGAGCGGAGCGGCGTTAAAACAGGCTGTTCAGAATATTATTGCCAATCCGGCGGTAGTGAGAGCTCACAATTATGGCGACATTGTTGAAATACTTAAAAAAGCAGATCAGAATCCGCTGAACAGTAATCAGGTCTGGATGATGTATGTTGAGTCCCCGCGGGCGAAACTGGATTATCAAACCGGCAGCAGTAACGTAGGAACCTGGAACCGGGAGCACATTTATCCGCAGTCAAGAGGCGGATTTTCAAACGGTACTTCGTCTACTCCGGACGGGATCAATGTCTGGCTGCCAACCAATGCTGACGATATCAATGCGGCACATGCCGATGCGCATCATTTAAGAGCGGAGGACGGTCCGGAAAACAGTTCCCGAAACAACCGTGATTACGGCGGTACGGACTATAACGGTCCTGTTGGTACTCAGGGTTCGTGGAAAGGCGATGTGGCGCGTGCGGTATTCTATATGGCAGTTCGTTACAATGCTTTGGATGTGGTAAACGGTAATCCGCCGGACACTACCGTAGGACAGCTGGGTGATTTAGCGTCTTTACTGGCCTGGAACCACAGCGATCCGTCGGATGATTTTGAAATGAACCGCAACAATTATATTTATACCTGGCAGGTGAACCGCAATCCGTTTATCGATCATCCGGGTCTTGCCGATTATATCTGGGGAACGCATGTGGGGGAACCCTGGTCGGCTACTTTGAGTACACCGGATGTGAACGCATTGCAGGTATTGTTATATCCGAATCCTGCGAACGATTATTTGTATATTGACGGTGTTCAGGATCGCGGACAGCTGGAAGTGTACACAATTACCGGGCAAAAAGTAAAAACACTGAATTTTGAAGGTACAACAAAAGTATCTCTGGATTTGTCTTCCGGAATGTACATTACAAAAATTACATCCGATAATAAAACGGTAGTGAAAAAGCTGCTGATACGATAAGTAAAAAAGTCATAAACATAAAAAAAACCTTCAAAGCTAACTTTGAAGGTTTTTTTATTGGGTATTATGATTATGGGATTATCCGCCCATATATTCGTCACCACCGTTATTGTCGTCTCTTTTTTGTTGTTTTTCTCTTTCGTTTTTGCTTTTGTTAAAACGGTAAGTGAAAGACAGGTTGATTTGACGCTCTCTCCATTGCATTTCACTGTGTGAGTTTAATTGTAACGGGATGTTGGTATCGCTAATTCTTTTACGGGAATTGAATACGTCGTTTACGTTTAAGGCAATGGTAGCTTTGTCTTTCAGGATGTCTTTGCTGAATGCCAGGTTAGCCGATAGAATTCCTTCACTTCGTCCCTGCGACGTGTTTTGCGGCGCATTGTAAGTAGCGTTGGTCTGCCAGTCAATTCCATACGGTAAAGTAACTTTAGAGCTCACTCTGGTAAACCAGCTGTAGGCAGTATTGCTTAAATCCTGTAATACTTCAACATTATTGGCATCGGTATAGGTATAGCTTCCGTCCAGTTCGTTTCTGAAGAAGTTGAAGTTACCGTTCAATTTCCACCATTTGTACGGATTGTAGTTTAACGTAAATTCAAAACCAAAACGGTATTCTGTCGCTAAGTTTACCGGTGTACTCACATAAACAGGTGTTCCTTCAATGGAATTACCGGTTGCTTTTTTGATAAACTGGAAGCTGTCATCCGTTTTGTTGAAATAAGCGGAAGTGCTTAATGTAAGTTTGTCCCAACGTTTTAAATAACCTAAATCGAAGGAATTGGTATAGGAAGGATTTAAATCCGGATTTCCTTCAAAAACGTTGATGTTACTCGAAAGTCCGCTAAACGGGTTTAAGAAACGGCCTCTCGGACGGTTGATTCTTTTACTGTAGCTCAAACTCACGCTGTTGCTTTGAGAAAACTCATACGTCAGGAAAACACTTGGGAAAAAGTTATCGTATTTTTTAGTGTTGAAATCGCTGTTTTTCAAAAAGTTGATGTCGATATTGGAGTTTTCATAACGCAATCCGAACATATAGCTGAATTTCTTGATTTTTGAACCAAACTGTGCATAAAGGGCATTGATCTGCTCTTTATATTCGAAAACGTTTGTTAAATCACTGTTGTTCTGCCAAACGTTACTGGTAAAGTTGTCCACTCTGTAATCGGTTGTCAGGTCGGTAAAATCACCACGGTAACCGGCTTCAAACTGGCTGTTTTTTCCAATTGGCAATACATAGTCGGATTGAATAAGGCTACGGTTTTGTTTTTGTTTGTTGAAGGTTCTGTCAGCACTATAGATGTTGTCATTCAATTGAATGTCGCTAATGGTAGCATCGTCATTGTCTCTGTTTGAAGAAACGGAAGCATCAACGGTTAATTTATGACCGTCTTTTTTAAATTTCTTTGTAAAGTTGGTTGAATATTCCACGTTCTGGGAATCATTCGTCTGATCGTTAAAACGATTTCGGGTAAAAAGATAGTTGTGATTTGCATCGAAATTATCGAAATACACATTGTCCGGATTACCTCCGGTATTTTTTCGGATACCAACAGAGTTAGTCCAGGTTAATGATTTGGTCAGGTACCATTCCATACCGAAATTCGTATTGTATCCTTTACGCTCTCTTCTGTTGGCTCTGCTTTCGTTGATATATCCGGTAACAGCTCCGGTGTTTTTATCTAAATATTCCGAATTGGTAAACGAGTTTCCGGGACTATCGCTATAGTTATAGCCGGAAGTAGTGAACAGGTTGAAGTTTTTACTTCTGTAATTCACACTGGCATTCACACCAAAGTTATCCGGATTACCGGCAACAGCCGTAACACTTCCGTTAATGCCCTGTGCTTTTCCTTTTTTAAGAATGATATTAACAATACCGGCTCCACCTTCGGCATCATATCTTGCAGACGGATTGGTAATAACTTCCACTTTATCAACAGAATCTGCCGGAAGCGTACGCAACGCATCAGCAACATTGATTCCGGCAAGACCGGATGGTTTTCCGTCAATAAGGATACGAACATTGTCGTTTCCTCTAAGGCTTACATTACCGTCTGAATCTACAGAAACGGAAGGAACATTATCCAGAACATCACTCACACTTCCGCCTTTAACGGTCATGTCTTTTCCAACATTGTATACTTTTTTGTCCAGTTTGATATCAACAGTAGATTTTTCGGCTACTACGGTAACCTCCTGAAGCAATTTGGCATCAAGCGACAGGGTAATCATGCCCAGACTGGTGTCTTTTGTCAGCTCTTTTTGCTTGATTTCCACGGTTTTAAAAGACAGGAATTCTACTTTTATATAGTAATTGCCGGCAGGAACTTCAAAGCTGAATTCTCCTTTGTCGTTTGTCATCGCACCGGAAACGGTAGAAGGGTTTTTTAGATTTTGGGCATAAACATTGGCATACTCCAAAGGCTGTTTGGTTTCACCGTCTACAACTCTACCGGTAACGGTAACTTTATTACCATCAGGTTTTTGGGCAAAAGAGACGAATGATGTCAAAAACAATAGCATTACTATTGCAAGATGAACTCTTTTCATGAATAATTAGTTTGGTTTTCTTCTTAAGACTGCAAAAGTAACCGTAGGTTTAAGCGCGAAATCACAAATGTTTGTTAAAACGAAGCTATAATTATTCTAAATAATGTCCAGTATTTTCGCCGTCGGACGGCCAATCACGGCTTTATCGCCATTAATAACGATCGGACGTTCAATCAGTTTCGGATGTTCTGACAGGATTTCAATTACCGCTTCATCACTTAACGTTTTGCCTTTGTAATTGTCAATCCATAAACTTTCTTTCTGGCGTACCAATTCAATAGGTTTGATGTTGAGCTTGCCGATAATAGACCGTAATTCTTCTTTGCTTAAAGGCTGATCCAGGTATTTAACCGTTTCAAATGTGATGCCTTTGTCTTCCAGCAGGCAAAGTCCTTCTCTGGATTTACTACAGCGGGGATTGTGATAAATAGTGATCATAGCAGAATATTTTTACAAAGGAAATGATATTATTTGAAAATTGAAGTAACTTAGTGGTAACAAATTATTAACCCGTGAACCGGTGTCACGGACCTAACCCATAACACTCCCTCAATATGTTTATTGAACAAGTAAAGACCGAAAAGTTTAATTTTTTATTGTATCTGCCCATTCCTGTTTTGTTTTTAGTGTTAATGCTGGCTAATTATTTTGCTTCTATGGATGTGAATACCGAAGAGGTGATGCATCAGACCATTGCGGCAATAGGTGTGAACACTACTTTTGTATTCCTGATTATTCCGCTGTCGTTAGCCTGTATCTTTTTACTGATCTGGGTAAAAGTGGTCCACCACCAGAGCATTACCAGCCTGACCACATCCCGCGCAAAAATTGACTGGAAACGGGTGTTTTTCTCTTTCGGATTGTGGGGTTTTGTTAGTGTTGGGTTGACGTTACTGGTTTACTTTTCACATCCTGAAAATTTTAAAATCAATTTTCAGCCGGTTCCCTTTTTTACCTTTCTGATCCTGGCGGTGATTTTAGTACCGCTGCAAACCAGTTTTGAAGAATACCTTTTCCGGGGCTATTTAATGCAGGGTCTGGGTGTGGTGACGAATAGTAAATTAATACCGCTGCTGGTTACGTCCATTATGTTCGGATTGATGCATATTGCCAATCCGGAAGTAGGCAAAATGGGCTATATCATACTGATCTATTATATTGGTACCGGTTTCTTTTTGGGAATCATTACCTTAATGGATGAAGGCATGGAACTGGCTTTAGGCTTCCATGCGGCAAATAATCTGGTCGGAGCGCTTTTAATCACGTCGGACTGGACTGCATTCCAGACCCATTCGATTCTTAAAGACTTGTCGGAACCTTCAGCCGGATTTGATGTGATTTTGCCGGTATTTGTGGTTTTTCCTTTGCTTATTTATGTATTTGCAAAAAAATACCAATGGAATAACTGGTCGGATAAGCTAACCGGAAAATTACAATTTAATACTACCGAAACATTATAAACTTGCAGTATATGGAAAAGCTGACTTATAAAAAAGTGCACAACAGGTTCAAATTGAATGGTACCCATTTTAACGGTAAAGAACTTTACCAGCGTGCTTTTGTTTTTATCAAGGAAGGGGAGGAGCATGAAAAGGCTTTGGGAAACTTTATACTGGAATGGTTTGATGAAAAAGATTTTATCGAAATAACCACTTCCGGCACTACCGGAACGCCCAAAGTGATCCGGCTGCAAAAGGATGCGATGGTAAATTCGGCATTGGCAACCGGCGATTTTTTTAAGTTAGAACCGGGTAATAAAGCGTTGCACTGCCTGCCTATTCAGTATATCGCCGGAAAAATGATGCTGGTGCGGGCTTTTATTTTAGGGCTGGAACTCGATTATGTGGCGCCCAGTTCGAATCCGCTGGCAGGAAATGAAACGGTGTATCAGTTTGGTGCCATGGTACCGTTGCAGGTTCAGCATGCTTTAGGGCAGTTGCAGCAAATTAAAACAATCATTATTGGCGGTGCTAAGATCAATACGGTTCTGGCGGCTGCCCTGAAAGAAATTCCGGTTGCGGTTTATGAAACCTACGGAATGACCGAAACCATCACGCACATTGCCGCAAAATTAGTGCAGGAAACCGCGTTTACGGTTTTGTCGGGAATTACCATCAGTACGGACAACAGAGGCTGTTTGCTGATTGATGCGCCGAGGGTTTGCAGGGAACAGCTGGTTACAAACGATATGGTCGAGCTTGTCAATGAAAAGCAATTTATATGGCTGGGACGTTTTGACAACGTTATCAACAGCGGTGGCGTAAAGCTGTTTCCGGAACAGCTGGAGGAAAAATTAGCGGCCGTTGTTCCGCATCGTTTTTATGTGATCGGCAAAGAAGATGAAACACTGGGGGAAAAACTGGTTCTGGTAATTGAAAGTGAACCGTATCCCATTGATAATACGATTTTCGATTTTTTAGGGAAATTTGAGAAACCTAAAGAGATCATTTTTGTTCCGGCATTTAAGGTAACAGACACCGGTAAAGTAAAAAGGCGGGATACGATTCAATAAAAAAACCACAAAGTCACCTGTTTTGATGTTCACAACACGTTTCTGAATACACGTTGGTTCAAGTGGTCTTTGTGGTAGGGATTTTCTAGCTACTTATTCATCTTAAAATAGTAGTCAGCCGAATGTTTTCCGCTTCCGTAAAAAAGGAAAAAGATACAGACTAACAGGGTTATTGTTGCCATGATAAAGTTCTGGACATTCATCTGTCCTAAAAAGTTAATCATTACCGCACCGATTAAAATAGGCAATTGCACCCAGATGGACCAGCGGGTAAGTAAACCAAAAACAATCATGATACCGCCAACCATATGTGCAGAAGCAACATAGTGGATGAGTAGCATTTCACTGCCGAAATTTCGATTCATGTGACCTAAAATTTCATGCAGATATTGTCTGTTTGCAACAAAAAAGGCACCTCTCAAAAACAAAAAGACACCAAGAGCAATTCTAACTAGGTCTAGCGGATAGCTGGTATGCGCATTGGCCCATTTGTTTAAACTTTTAACTCTATCCATAACAAATGACTATTTGATTTAGGATGAAAGTTACTAAATAAAAATTAAAATGTATAATTTTTTAGTTAAAAATAAGTGTTTTAACGATGTTAAATGTTAAAATAAATAATTTAATATTTATTTTACTACAGTATAATACATTTTCTGGGTATTGAACTTCAATTTATTCAGGTCTGTTTTTTTGTCAAACTGCTGCCATTCATTGGTGACATTCACCCTGCTTGTTTTTCCGTTGTAGGAATATTCAATAGGCATCTGAAAATCGGTTACATTGGTTTTCCAGCGGTATTCCACTCTTTGGTTCTCAGTGCGCAATTCTAAAGCCGGAATGTCTTTATAGCGAAGGTACTGGTCAAAAAGCGGCGTCAGGTTCATACCGGTTTCTTTGTTGAAAAAGGCAATAACCGTTTCGGTATCGATAATTTGTTTTTTATAGGTTTCGGAATAATCCAGTAACAGCTTCCACCATTTCGCATCATTGTTGATGATGTGGCGGATGGTATTCAGCAACAGGGAACCTTTGTAATACATATCGCCGGAACCTTCTTTATTAACTCCGTAGAAACCGATAATCGGACGGTCGTTCCGAACGTTTCTTGACTGACCGTTCACGTAAGCTAGTGCTTTGTCATAGCCCAGCGTGCATTCCACAAAAACAGCTTCTGTATAGGTAGTGAAGGCTTCGTGTATCCACATGTCTGCGATGTCTTTTGAGGTGATGCTGTTCCCGAACCATTCGTGCCCGGATTCGTGTATGGTGATAAAGTCAAACGTCATCCCAATTCCGGTACCGCTGTTGTCATGCCCCAAATAGCCTTTTCGGTATTTGTTACCATAGGCAACGGCACTTTGATGCTCCATTCCCAGATAGGGTGTTTCGACTAATTTATAGCTGTCTTCCCAGAACGGGTATTTCCCGAATTTCGACTGGAAGCAGTCCATCATGGGTTTTACTTCTTCAAAGTGTTTGCGGGCTTTGCTTTCGTTTTCACGCAATACGTAGTAATCCAGGTCCAGACCTTTATAATTGTCGTGAATATGGGCATAATCGGCAATATTTACCGTGATGTCGTAGTTGTTAATCGGGTTGATCACTTCCCAATCCCATCGGGTATAACCGTTTTTCAGGTCTTCACTTCCCAGGAACCTGCCGTTGGAAACATTCATCAAACCGTTTGGAACGGCCACTTTAATGGTAGCGCCTTTATCCGGTTCGTCTGTCTGGGAATCTTTTACCGGATACCACAAACTGGCTCCGGTTCCCTGTACCGCAACAGCGATCCAGTCTTTTCCCTGGGCATCTTTGCTGAAAACAAAACCGCCATCCCACGGTGCATTTTTGGCAACCGTTGGTTTACCGGAATAATAAAAACGTATTTTATGGGTGCTGTCTCTCGTTAACCGGTTTGGAAAGGCGATAAAAACAGCGTCATTATCGCGGATATAGTCCAGTTTTTTCTTTTCGAATACGATACTGTCTACTTTCATGTTTTCAAATAGATCCACCTGGATTTTATTGGTGTTGTATATCAGTTTGAAAGTAATATCATTATAACCCGTGATGGAACGCTCTCCGGGATTGATGGTAATGTTCAGGTCATAACGCTGCACATCATAATCGGTTCGCTCCGGACGAAGTCCGCCATGCAGCGAATCGCGTCTGGTAAAAGTTTCTTTTTCTGTGATAAGCTGTGCAGAAACCTGCTGCATTCCTAATACTACCATTGCGGAGAGAATAATGTTTTTCATAGCTTATAAATTGGGTTATAATAATAGTGCTAAATTAATAGTAAAACGGGTATCTATTGTGTTTTTACGGCATAAAAAAAATCTACTGCCTGAGAATAAGTAGTAGATTTTTGAATTTGTTACATTTTAACGGTTATACCTGGATTACGCCAAGGTTAAACGGTTTTTCGATAGGGGCGTGGTTGGCAGCCTCAATTCCCATGGAAATCCATTTACGGGTATCCAGCGGATCGATAATGGCATCGGTCCAAAGTCGGGAAGCGGCATAATACGGAGAAACCTGAGCATCATAACGCGCTTTGATTTTATCGAACATCTCGGCTTCTTTTTCCGGTGTTAATTCTTCACCTTTGGCTTTTAAGGAAGACGCTTCAATCTGCAATAATACTTTAGCAGCCTGCGCACCGCCCATTACTGCCAGTTCGGCACTTGGCCATGCGAATATTAATCTCGGGTCGTAGGCTTTACCACACATGGCATAGTTTCCTGCTCCGTAAGAGTTTCCTACTACAACGGTAAATTTAGGTACTACAGAGTTGGAAACAGCATTAACCATTTTGGCTCCGTCTTTAATGATACCGCCGTGTTCGGATTTGGAACCTACCATAAATCCGGTAACGTCCTGTAAAAACACCAATGGAATTTTCTTCTGGTTACAATTGGCAATAAAACGGGTGGCTTTATCGGCACTGTCGGAATAAATTACCCCGCCAAACTGCATTTCTCCTTTTTTGGTTTTTACCACTTTACGCTGGTTGGCCACAATGCCCACAGCCCAGCCGTCAATACGGGCATAACCGGTAATGATGGTTTGTCCGTAACCGGCTTTGTATTCGTCAAATTCCGAATTGTCCACCATACGTTTGATGATCTCCATCATGTCATATTGTTCCGAACGTGCTTTTGGAAGTATTCCGTAGATCTCGTTTTCGTCTAAAGCCGGTTTTGCCGGTTTTTCACGATTGTATCCTGCTTTTTCAAAATCGCCTATTTTACCCACAATGTTTTTGATGGTGTCCAGAGCGTCTTTATCATCTTTTGCTTTATAATCGGTAACGCCTGAGATTTCACAGTGTGTAGTTGCACCGCCCAGTGTTTCATTGTCGATTGTTTCGCCAATAGCGGCTTTTACCAGATAGCTTCCGGCCAGGAAAATACTGCCTGTTTTGTCCACAATAAGCGCTTCGTCGCTCATAATCGGTAAATAAGCTCCACCGGCAACACAGCTTCCCATTACAGCGGCAATCTGGGTGATACCCATGCTGCTCATGATGGCGTTGTTACGGAAAATACGCCCGAAGTGTTCTTTGTCCGGGAAGATTTCATCCTGCAACGGTAAATAAACCCCGGCACTATCCACAAGGTAGATAATAGGAAGTTTGTTTTCCATGGCGATTTCCTGGGCTCTCAGGTTTTTCTTTGCGGTAATCGGAAACCAGGCTCCGGCTTTTACCGTGGCATCATTGGCTACAACGATACATTGTTTGCCTTTTATATATCCTATTTTAACAACGACACCTCCCGAAGGGCATCCGCCGTGTTCTTTATACATACCATCGCCTACAAATGCGCCGATTTCCACGCTCTTTGCTTTTTCGTCCAGTAAATAATCAATACGCTCACGGGCAGTCATTTTTCCTTCCGAATGTAATTTTGCGATGCGTTTTTCTCCACCTCCAAGTTTAACTTTCGCTAAATTTTGTTTTAATTCTGAGACTAATAGTTTGTTATGATCTTCGTTTTTGTTGAAGTTTAAGTCCATTATGTGTTGTGTTTATGCTTTTTATTTCCTTTGTTGGCGCGCTAATTTACGATTTAATTGCCAATAAAAAGTAGTGTCTGTGCCGAAGTTTTTGAATGGGATTTATTAAACATGAATTGTTGTTTAGTTAACGTTAACTTAACACTACGAGGGTAATTTCGCGTCATTAAATTAACATACGATGTCATTAAACAACATTTTCCAGTTTTTAGTACCGAAAGATAAGAAATTTTTCCCTCTTTTTGAGCAGGCTTCGTTGAACCTGATTCAATTGGCTGAAACACTTCATGAGGCAGTAAACGCTTCTAAAAATGAACGTGAGGAGTACTATAAAAAGATCGAAGAATTAGAAGCAAATATTGAAGAAATTACGCATAAAACAAACTTAGAGTTAAGCCGAAACTTCATTACTCCTTTTGATAGAGAGGATATTCACGCTTTGATCACGGCAATTGATGATGTGGCAGATTATATGCACGGTGCAGCAAGTAGAATGCGTTTGTACCAGGTTGAAAAAATCACAAAATCGATCCGTAAATTAACAGAGATCAATCTGGAAGCATGTCAGCATATTGGTGTTGCCATTAAAGAGCTTAAAGATTTGAAAAACCTGAAAGCGATTGCTGATGCGTGTAAAAAAATCAACAAATTAGAAAGTAAAGCAGATAATGTATTTGATAAAGCGGTAGCCGATATTTTCGAAAACGAAACGGATGCTAAAAACATCATTAAATATAAAGAGGTTTTATCGGCATTAGAAACTGCATCAGACAAATGTAAGAGTGTTGCCAATGTATTGGAATCGGTAACGGTTAAATATTCTTAACAGCATTCATTACTTTAGCAACGAAATTCTATGGATTTTACATTACTTATCATAATCATTGTACTGGCACTGATTTTTGATTATATCAACGGTTTTCACGATGCGGCAAATTCCATTGCAACTATCGTGGCAACAAAAGTTCTGACACCTTTCCAGGCAGTATTATGGGCCGCAGCATTTAACTTTGCAGCCTATTTTATTTCCCGTTACTGGATAGGGGAGTTTAAGATCGGTAATACGATTGCAAAATCGGTTAACGAAAACTTTATTACACTTGAAGTTATTCTTGCCGGGCTTATTGCAGCGATTATCTGGAATTTACTAACCTGGAAGCTGGGTATTCCCTCTTCTTCATCCCACACGTTATTAGGTGGTTTTATGGGAGCAGCTTTGGCACATGCCGGAGCCTTATCAGAAAACGGAGTAGACGTTATTAACTATGTGAAAGTTATCCCAACGTTCCTTTTTATCTTCTGTGCCCCTTTGATCGGTATGTTAATTGCCTATCTCATCACCATACTCATTATGAATATCTGCCGGAAGGCAAACCCGCATAAGGCTGATAAATGGTTTAAGAAATTACAGTTGGTTTCTTCGGCATTATTCAGTTTAGGACATGGTGGTAATGATGCTCAGAAAGTTATGGGTATTATCGGAGCAGCGGTAATCTGCTACCACATGAACATGGGTGACGTAGCCTATACTTCTTTAGAGTCTGCCGATCGTTTTGCACATTTCGTAGACGACTGGGCCTGGGTTCCTTTTGTCAGCTTCCTGGCTATCGGTTTAGGAACATTGAGCGGCGGTTGGAAAATTGTGAAAACAATGGGTTCTAAAATTACCAAAGTAACGCCGTTAGAAGGTGTTGCGGCAGAAACTGCCGGAGCGGTTACGTTATATTTAACGGAGCACATGGGCGTTCCTGTATCGACAACGCATACCATTACCGGTTCGATTATCGGGGTTGGGATTACCAAACGTATCTCGGCGGTAAGATGGGGTGTAACGATTAACCTTTTATGGGCATGGATCTTAACCATTCCGGTATCGGCTTTAATCGCAGCTATCATTTATTATATCCTGAAAATGATCTTTTAAGCTCTGCTTAAAGTAATTATATAAAAAAGCGCTATTCCCGGAATAGCGCTTTTTTTATGCTGGTTATTTTTTTTAGTTCTTAAGATATTTCATGTTGTACACGATAATTCTGTCCTTGTAATAGATGTACAGTTGTTTCCGGTTACCCTGGTTTTTCCGGGTATAGATGCTGACAACACAGTTTTCACCGTCATTTGTGACACACTGAAACGAAGCGATATCATCTGTAGGAGTTGATTTTTTGTCATAATACTCAACGATCCTGAATAACTGCTCCACATTGGAGTAAATCATGATCCTGTTTTTGTCGGTGTTCAGGTTGACAATAATCTCGGCCTTTTTAAAATCGGTATAATCGCTCCATTTTCCTTTTTTATCTTTTTCAGATACGCTCACGCCGGTTGTTATAAAGCGGTAATCCTGACTGTATAGCTCGTTTCCGCCGGCAATCAGCAATAAAAGAATAAAAGCTTTTTTAATAGTTTTCATTGGGTTGAATTCATTTAGCAGTGACAATAATACAAAAAAACGTATCGAAGCACATTATATTTTAAGAGTTTTTTTAAAACCGTATTTTTTAAGAAGTAGGAATTATTTTTGTGAACCAAAAAACTGTAAATTCGCAGCATGATGAATAAAAATGAAATTGAAGCTGTTAAAACGCTGCTTGCTTCACCTAAAAAGATTGTGATTATTCCGCATAGAAATCCTGATGGTGATGCAATGGGGTCTACTTTAGCCCTGTATCACACGTTTCAGAAGTTAAACCATGAGGCGGTTGTGATTTCTCCGAATGATTTTCCCGATTTTTTAAACTGGCTTCCGGCTTCGGAAACCGTAATGATTTATGAAACGGATAAAAAAGCAGCCGAAGAACGGCTAAAACAGGCAGATATCGTCTTTACACTGGATTTTAATGCGCTGCACCGCGTTGGGGAGCAAATGGAAGTTTTCTTAAAAACGCTGGAAGACAAAACCTTTGTAATGATCGACCACCACCAGCTGCCGGATACTTATGCACAATATACTTTTTCCGATACCGGTTACGGTTCTACCTGCGAAATGGTGTTTACCTTTTTACAGGAGCTGGGGTATGGGGATTTAATAGACAAAACCATTGCGACCTGTATTTATACCGGTATTGTAACCGATTCGGGTTCTTTCCGCTTTCCTTTAACAACCAGTACCACCCATCGTGTAGTGGCCGATTTGATTGACAAAGGTGTGGAAAACAGTAAAATTCACAATTTATTGTTCGATACCAGCTCTTATAACCGTTTGCAGCTGCTGGGAAGAGGACTTCAAAACCTGAAACTGCTGCCGGAATATAAAACGTCCTATATTACCTTAACGCAGGAAGAACTGGATATGTTTGATTATGCCAAAGGCGATACGGAAGGCATTGTAAATTATGGCCTTTCGATTAAAGGGATTGATTTTACCGCTATATTTATTGAAAATAAAGAAGAAGGAATCGTTAAGATCTCCTTTCGATCGCAGGGCGGTTTTGATGTGAATCAATTTGCAAGAAAGCATTTTAACGGCGGCGGACACATAAATGCAGCCGGCGGAAAATCCTTTTTGCCATTAGAAGAAACGATACAACAATTTATTGCTATTTTAGCAACTGAAAAGACATCATAAGTTTATGAAAAAAGTATATTTTTTAAGTCTTGCCGTTTTCGGTTTCGTATTTGCCGGTTGTTCCCAGCAACAGGCAAGACAGCCCATTTCGCACAGTTCGGGGACTTTTATTAAAGAATCGATCAAGCGGAACAAAAAGCTGATTGCCAATGAGGAATCGCTTATAGATGCCATTATCGATAAGGATACGGCCAAAACCTATATTGCTTCGGCTAAGGGGTACTGGTACCGTTATGACATTAAAAATGAGACGGAAACAGTAACGCCTAAAAAAGGTGATATCGCTTATTTTGATTACCATATCAGTGATTTGCAGGGAAAAATCATTTATACGGAAGCCGATCTGAAAGCCCAGGTGTATCTTGTTGACAAACAAAACATCATGATGGGACTTCGTGACGGTATTAAGTTAATGAAAAAAGGAGAGAAGGTAACGTTCTTATTTCCTTCCCACATGGCTTACGGTTATCACGGTGATAATGATAAAATTGGTACTAACGAACCGTTAATGTGTACGGTAACGTTAACTGATATTAAAGCAGATCCGAAAAGCGCTGTAAAAACAGAACCAAAAACCAATTAAGAAACCAGTAAATAATTATCAATTTAAAAAATGAAATCAATGACAAGTTTATTTTTAGGCCTTATTGCTTTATTTTCATCTTGTACTTCGTCTTACGATAAATTAGGCGACGGACTATATGCAGATATCGAGACGAATAAAGGTAACATAATCGTTAAATTAGAATACCAGAAAACGCCGATTACGGTAGCCAATTTTGTTTCTTTGGCAGAAGGAAAAAATCCTTTTGTAACGGCACAATATAAAGGAAAACCTTTTTACAATGAAGTGAAATTCCACAGAGTAATCAAAGATTTTATGATTCAGGGTGGTGATCCGGAAGGAAGCGGAAACGGCGGACCGGGTTATAAATTTAAAGACGAGATCGTTCCGGAATTAAAACATGCGAAAGCCGGTATTTTGTCTATGGCAAATGCTGGAGCCGGAACTAACGGAAGCCAGTTTTTTATTACACACAAAGCAACACCATGGTTAGACGGGAAACACACTGTTTTCGGAGAAGTTGTGGAAGGAATGGATGTCGTGAACAAAATCGAACAAAACGATGTGATTAAAAAAGTTACGATTGTTTGTGTTGGTAAAGATGCCAAAAAATTTGACGCACCTAAAGTATTTAAAAGTTACTACGATACAGAATCGGTAACCCAAAAGAAATTAGCAGAGAGCATGTCGAAAGTAAAAACGGATAAAGTAGCTGAATTTGCAGCAGCAAAAACAGGAGCTACAAAAACACAATCCGGATTGGAATATAAAATTGTTACTAAAGGAAACGGTAAAAAACCGGCTGCAGGAACTCAGGTATATGTAAACTATGCGGGATATTTCGAAAGCGGAGAATTATTCGATACCAGCTATGAAGAAATTGCAAAACAATTCGGAAAGCACGATGCTAACAGAGCTGCAGCGAACCAGTATATCCCGTTCCCATTCCCTTATGGTCAGAAAGAAGGTCTGATCCCTGGATTTATTGAAGGATTGGAAAATATGTCTTTTGGAGATAAAGCGATCCTTTTTATCCCATCGCATCTGGCTTACGGAGAACGTGGTTATGCAATCATCCCACCAAATACTAATTTGATTTTCGAGATCGAAATGTTGGAAACACAACCGGCTCCGAAAGCAAAAAAATAATACTAAAGCCTGTCATAAACAGAACTTTTAAAAATACAAAACCAGGACACAAGTCCTGGTTTTTTTATGGATACGGATGCCGTAAGGCTTATTGTTTAATACTGTTAGTTGTTGTTCCAGTCGATTCTTCGGGAGAAATACATCACTAATCCCAGGATGATGAACAAACCGATACTGCCTACTAACAGGGCATAATTTTCCAGTTGTATGATCACAAAGATAAAAGCATACAGGGCAGTGAGGGATAACCCGATAAACGCCGGAAACTTATAATTTTTCAGTATGGAAACGGAATAGATGGTTATCATCGCGACTACGGCAGCTCCGGAAATAATATAGGCTTTCAGGAAACTGCTGTGTTCGGTAATGGCTATTAACAGGGTATAGAACATAATAAGAGCAATACCGATCATACTGTATTGGAAAATATGGATTCTGATTTTACTGATGGACTGGATTAAAAAGAAGATCAGAAAGGTCAGCCCGATTACAAGGAAGCCGTATTTGGACACTCTTTCGTTTTTTTGATACTCGTCTACCGGGATGACAAAATTAACGCCGAAAGCGTAGGCCTTTAAATCGGGTAACAGGTCAAAGTACTGTTGCGAAAAAGCCCTGTTGATGTGCAGGATTTTCCATTTTGCCTGAAAACCGTTTTGGGTAACCGTTTTGGTCTTGTCATTCGGCAGGAAATTCCCGGTAAATCCCGGACTGTGCCAGTTCGATTTCATGCTCACGTCTGTTGTTTTTCCGATAGGTACAAATTTAATCTGTTGGCTGCCGTCGTATTTTACCTTAAAGTCAAAATTAAGCGGGTAGACCCCGTCCGGTGAAAGATGGATAAAAGCGGTTTCCAATGCCTGTATTCCGGTATTGGAATTGGTATAAATCGGTTCAAAAATAAAATGCTGATTTCCGATCGCAATTTTCACTTCGTCCTTAATGCTTTTTAAATTACTGGTCTGTATCAGTATCGTGGCTTTGTCCCAGAGAATATCGCTTTGCGGAATGCCCTTGACACTAAAATCCGGTTTTGAATAAGTTCCTTTAAAATACATATCGGCCGTAAAAACGGAAGCATTATAGTTGCTTCTGTTTAGCGGTTTGGTTTCCACATCGGTGGTGTTTTCCAGTTTTTCCGGAAAGATATAGGCATATTTATAACTGTTCGTAGCCGGAACTTTATAGGGAACTTTTAGCACCGGACCGTAGAAATAAACATCGGTACCCCATTTGTCGTTAATTTCCGTGATGACTTCCTTTTCTCTTTGAGAGCGCTCCGCAATCAGGTCTTTTACAAACTGCAGCGGAATTAAAAGCACTAATGTGAGGAAGCCCACAACCAGCATTTTAACTGTTGTAGTCTGAAAAAAAGGAGTTACGTCCGGAATGCCGGGAGTCTTCGGTTGGGAAGGCTGCTGTTCGAATTGATTTTCCATAAAATAGCGGTTTGATTAATGAATTTTAAAAATGTTGCGTATGGTGCTCACGGGGAATAAGAGCAATTTGGAATAGTCCAGGTAATGGAAGGACAAGGCTTCTTTCCCGCGTTTGTAATAGTGTCTGTATGTTTTTAGCCGGTGCGGATAACACAGTACTCCGGATAATATGACCATCAGTAAATAAGCACTTCTTTTACCGTTACCTAGCAGGTAAAACTGCATGGCAATTTCGTCGCTAACCGTAGTGCCGGTGCCGGTTAGTACATGAATGACATCGTGATCTTCAAATTTCGGTTCCATTTCAAACTGATTTTCCTGTAAAAATGTTCCCAGATGAAACCCTAAGGAGTCTTCCGGATAGGTTAGTAATTCCTCTTTTGTAATATCCCATGGTTTATTCTTTTTAAAATAGCGCTGATAGGGGATCTTTGTGATTTTGTAGAACCGCTCGAATAGAAAATCTCTCATTTTTAGTTTTTAAAAGTACTTTGAATTTCAAAGTAAATGGATAAAAAAATAGCTTAGTTTTTTTGAATCAATTTTTCAAGTGCGTCAATATGGTCCTGAAAAGCTTTTCGGCCTTCTTTGGTAGCGATGTACCGGGTGTTGGGTTTCTTTCCGATAAACTGTTTTTCAATCGTAATATACTGTTCTGCTTCGAGCGCTTTAGCATGGCTCGCCAGGTTACCGTCGGTTACCCCTAAAAGTTCTTTCAGAGTCGTAAAATCAGCATTTTCATTGACCATCAGTATCGACATGATACCCAGCCGGATGCGATGGTCAAAAGCTTTATTGATATTTTCGAGTATACTTTTCAAAACAATTATTTTCTATCGTATTTATAATACATTACGGTACCATACAGGATATGACACACGCCAAATCCGAGCACCCAAAAATACAAACCATATCCGGAAAATTCAACGGCAAACAGTCCTAAAATAATTTCCGTTAAACCCAGGTAACGAACATCTCTCAAAGTGTATTTACTGGCGTTAAGACAGGCCATGCCGTAAAAAAGCAGCATGATGGGTGCTACCAGACCGTAATAGCCGTTTTTTAATAATAATAAGGCAAAGATTCCTCCGGTAACTAACGGAATGGCAAAGTTGATCAACAGTCTTTTGGAAGAAGCATTCCATACTTTTTCGCCCATTTTTTTTGCTTTATTCACCGTCAGTAGATAGGCGGTTATTAGAGATGCCGCTAAAACGCAGCCGGCTATCAGTAATATCTGTTTAAAAAGTACGCTTTCCAGCGTGATATAAAGCCGGGTATTGTTTTCAATCAGCGCATTAGCAATCCAGGCTCCGATTAATGCGTAAATTCCCGCCAGTATCCCGGAAAGACCACTTAATGAAATAAACTGTGACGATTTATTCATTAAATCTTTAATGTCTTTCAAATCCTGTAAATAATTATTTGCCTCCATTTTTAAAGTACTTTGAAATACAAAGTAAAATATAAATTTTGTATTGTACAATACTTTTTTAAAATTATTTTGAGATTAAAAAGATTGGGAATGGGAAATCCGGGAAACAAATAATAAGTTTGTAGTTAAATACAGGAGCTATGAAAACAGGAGGTAGGTTGTTACTGCTAACGGGAATACTATTTGGGATCTTAATTTTATTAGCCATTGCAGGCGTTTTACTGGATGCCAAAACCATCGGGAAGCAGGGGTCGGAGTATGCTTTAGGGTATTATTCCGGTATACTGGTAGGGATGATTTTGTTAATCGGGCTGGATTATGTCTTGATCCGCTACGGACTTCATTATATCCGGAAAGCAAAGCGTAAAAAGCTGGAAGAGCAACCGCTGACGAAAACAGGAAAGCAGTGAAACCGGCCGATAATTATATTCTGAACCAGCCGGAACCGTACCGGTCAATGTTGCTGCACATCGTTGCGGTTCTGGAAAGCAGTGTAACGGAATTTGAAATGCAGTACCGGTGGAAAATACCGTATGTGTATCATAAAGGAAAACCGTTCTGTTATTTGAATGCCAGCCACAAAAAACAATTTGTAGACGTTGGTTTTTCCAAAGGTTTTAAACTGGAAAAGAACCAGGATGTTTTGGTGGCAGACGGCGGCAGGAATACCATAAAATCATTGCGGTACACCACGCTGGAAGCAATTGATAACGCTGTATTGCTCGATGTTGTAAAAGAAGCCATGACGTTATATCCATAAAAAAAACCGCACTTGTTTAAGTGCGGTTTTTTTATGTAAAAGTAATTTTTTTAGATTCTGAAAATACCTCCAAAAGCGATAACTCGCTGTAAAAAGAAGAAATCCTGCGACGCTTTATCATCAGCACTGTAGGTTGTGCGGATATCGTTCATGTTGATATAACCGCCTTTCAATTCTGCCTGTACAAAGAAATATTTAAAGAACGTTAAGTTGATACCTGCTTTGGCAGAAACCCCGAATCCGGAAATGTGGAAATCGTCATGACGCTCTTTGTTGAACAGTTTTGCATTGGTTTTTGGAAATAAAACACCGCCACCAACACCTTCTGTGATGTTGATCTGGAATTTATCGGTATCGTTAATCCCAAACCATTTTGAAATATCATCAACTCTTGAAAATTCCGTGTTGATGTAGTTCAGTCCGTCTGTGTGCTCAAAAGTAAGGAAGCTCTCATCAGATAGATCCACCATACCGTTGTTCACTACTGTCTGGTCGTAATTGGAAGGATACGTTCCGGAAATTCTCGCCAGCTGATCCTGCTGCATTACATATTTCATGTGGTCAACCCCAATGGAAATATTGTATTTGTCGGTAATAAAATACCCGATACGGAAGT
Source organism: Flavobacterium sp. UBA4197 (assembly GCF_002379575.1). Classification (NCBI taxonomy): domain Bacteria; kingdom Pseudomonadati; phylum Bacteroidota; class Flavobacteriia; order Flavobacteriales; family Flavobacteriaceae; genus Flavobacterium; species Flavobacterium sp. UBA4197. The sequence continues at coordinate 63,840 of NZ_DFUB01000005.1, read as the reverse complement.
TGGTTTGTGGTATCGTCATCCTTCCCGGATTAATATAGTCCACATGCCATCCTTTCGGTTTGTCCTGAGCGGCAACATCATAAAGGGTGAAGTCATAATCTGCTCCTTTAAAATGAATGTCGGAGTCAGTGAAATTAGCCCGGTTACCTCCCCAATAGAAATAAAATTTTCCTTTATTGTGAGCCGTGTATTTTTCAGGTGTAATTGCTTCTTCCTGAGCAAAGGCGTACTGTGAAAAAACACAAAAAGTTAGCACAGCCATTAAAAATGGATGTTTCATTATTGTAGTAAAAAATTAAAATGAGTTTACTGTTTTACGAATCGCAACCAGCTTGGTCATTAATCCTTCAAAGTAATCCAGATGCAGCATGTTTGCTCCATCGCTTTTTGCATTTGCAGGATCAAAATGGGTTTCGATGAAAATACCATCAACGCCAACGGCAATTCCGGCCTTTGCAACGGTTTCGATCATATCCGGTCTTCCTCCGGTTACTCCTACAGTTTGATTGGGCTGCTGTAGCGAGTGAGTTACATCCAGAACCGTAGTGGCATATTGCTGCATGGTAGGTATTCCTCTGTAGTCCACAATCATGTCCTGGTAACCAAACATTGTACCTCTGTCGGTAACCATTACGTTTTCATTATGGCAGTCCAATACTTTCTGAACAGCATGTTTCATGCTTTCCGGACTCATGAATTGTCCTTTTTTTAAGTTTACCGTTTTTCCGGTATTGGCTGCAGCGACAACCAAATCCGTCTGGCGTACTAAAAAGGCAGGAATCTGAAGGATATCTACATATTCCGCAGCCATAGTCGCATCGTGGATTTCGTGAATATCGGTTACTGTTGGTATACCGAATTCCTGAGATACCTTTTGCAGTATTTTTAACGCTTTTTCATCACCAATACCTGTAAAACTGTCAATTCTGGAACGGTTTGCTTTTTTGAAAGAACCTTTAAACACATAAGGAATTTCCAGTCTGTCGGTAATGGTTACTAATTTTTCGGCAATGCGCATTGCCATTTCTTCTCCTTCAATAGCACAAGGCCCGGCAAGTAAAAAGAAGTTTCCGCTGTTGGTATGTTTGATTTGCGGTATATTTTGTAAGTTCATAGTTGTTGTTTTCTTAAAAGTGTAGCAAATATACAACAAAAAAACCTTCTAATGAATGCATTAGAAGGCTGTAAATCTTATAAAATTCTTAAAATTATTGTGTTCTGGATGGGGATTTTTTAATAGATAGTCCTTTGGGGCACATTATTTTACCTTTTTCGAAAGTGTTAAAGTAAAGCAGCAACGGCGTTTTCAATCCTTCCCAGCTTACGGAGTAGATGTTCAGCATTCCGGCACCCACACGATTGTGCTTGGTTGGAAACGGGCAGCAGGTACCTTTTTTCTCAAATACCAGTTTTTGGCCATCAGGACCTTCCAGTCCGTTAAAGAAGAAGGCAACATTGGTTTTTTCCTGTGCTTCGGGTATAAAACCTATATTCACAGGATAATCCTCGTCATAACCGTATTTGGCATTATCGCTGTATTCGGTCAGCAGGAAATAATTGTCACGGACAACAGGGCGCTGTGCCGTATCGTCAATATTTTTAATAGTGGATTTTGTACTGATGCAGGAAGTAAGAAGCGTGCATCCCACGATGGCAAACCATATTTTTTTCATACTTATTTCGTGTTTTTGGTTTGGGTAAAATAGGCAACAATGGCAGCGGTTAAAACACCAATGGACAGTATGTTGAATATTCCCTGTGTTATAAAACTCTGCAGGTTAAAATAGCCGGTGGCAAAAGCACTGTTTTCAGGTTTTGATTTGGCCGCATTGGCAATAGCATTTTTAAAGAAATCAGGAGAAATAGATTCGTGGAAAATAAGCTGAACCAACGGACTGAAAGCACCAATCAGCAGGGTTAGGATCGCCCCGGAAATAAACGCCTGTTTGTAGGTAATCGTACCGTTATAGAAACGGGTCTTTTTTTCTTTTAAAGCCAGGGTGTACAGGATAGCATAAACCAGTCCGAACGGAAGACAGATAAAAAAATAGCTGCTGATTTTTTCATCGTGAAAACCGGCCATTTTTTCAAAAACAATCCATAAAACGGCGATTACAGAAAAGATAATACTCCATTTTATTTCTACAGAAAACTTTTTCATCAAAAAGATAATTTAACGAATTCAAAGGTAGCAGAATATTTTGTTTGTAAAAAATTATGTAATCATTGTTACACAAAATACTGATTGAATAAGTACTTTTGCTGCAAATCAGTTTATTTATGGAAGTTATTTATGGAACATGGCCTTGGTATATTTCAGGTTTTTTGATCGGAATGATTATGCTGACGCTTATTTATTTTGGAAAAGCATTTGGAATGTCGTCCAATTTACGAACCCTTTGCAGTATTGCAGGAGCCGGAAGATTTGCTGAATTTTTCCGTTTTGACTGGAAATCGCAGCGATGGAACCTGGCTGTAGTTTTCGGCGCAATACTGGGCGGATTCGTTGCCGTACATTTTTTGAGTGACGGCAGCGGGGTAAACATCAATCCGCAAACAATCGAACAGCTGGCAGCTTTAAATATAGAAGCACCAAACGGGAAACTGGCTCCGGATTCGTTAATGGGATTTGAAGCAATGAAAAACCCTAAAACCTTTATTATCCTTTTGGCCGGCGGATTGTTGATCGGGTTTGGAACGCGTTATGCCGGCGGATGTACTTCCGGACATGCCATTTCCGGATTGAGTAATTTACAGCTTCCTTCGCTTATTGCCGTTATCGGATTTTTTATTGGCGGTTTAATTATGTCCCATTTTCTTTTACCCCTAATTTTTTAAGACAGCAGCATGAAATATTTGAAATTTATACTTGTAGGCTTTATTTTCGGAATTGTATTGACAAAATCGGAAGCCGTTTCGTGGTACCGCATCTATGAAATGTTCCAGTTTCAGTCTTTCCACATGTTTGGGATCATTATGGTTGCTATCGTAACCGGAGTGATCGGTATCCAGATCATCAAAAGAAAAGAAGTGAAAGATTTTAGCGGTGCGCCGATAAAAATTGAAGATAAAGAAAAAGGATTTACCCGGTATGTTATCGGTGGGGTTCTATTCGGATTAGGATGGGCGATGGTAGGATCTTGTCCGGGACCGATCTTTATCCTTATCGGAGCCGGATTCTGGGGTGCGGGAGTGATCCTTTTAGGAGCACTTCTGGGAACATATATCTATGGTTTGTTAAAAGATATACTGCCGCATTAAGAGCAATAGTCATATAAAAAAGTCCCGGATTATCCGGGACTTTTTTTATTGTATTTCAGCGCTCAAACCAGCGTCGAGTAATTGCAGACATTGTGGCTTTAAATCGGAATAAGCACCGGTTTTAACGGTACACTTTCCTGTATAATGCACTAAAATAGCACATTGTTCCGCTTGTTCAGAAGTGTGGTCGCAAACCTGAATCAACGTGTCGATTACATGATCAAAAGTATTGACATCGTCATTAAACAAGATAATTTCATTGTTTAAGGATATCAATTCTTCAACGGCTACTTCTTCTAAAACTTTTTCTTTAACACTCATAATCAGAAGCTTACTTTAATTTTTTTAGCTAATTTACATATTTTAAAGATACCCAATTATTCTTTTGCAACTTTTTAACATACGTCAGTCCTTTTTCGGTACAGCTGGCATCGATAAACGGAATGTCCTCTTCATAGAATCCGCTTAACAGCAATATTCCGCCTTTGTTTAAACAGTTCACATACGCCTGCATGTCGTTTAAAAGGATGTTGCGGTTAATGTTGGCAATGATCAGATCATATTTCTGATCGGTTAACAAAGACGCATCCCCTTCATAAACGGTAATGTGTTTGCAGTTGTTACGCTCGGCATTTTCAATGGAATTCAGGTAACACCAGTTGTCAATATCGATGGCATCAATTGGCTGTGCACCTTTCATTTCAGCCAGGATGGCAAGAATTGCCGTTCCGCAGCCCATATCGAGTGTTTTTAAGCCGGTAACATCCATTTCTAACAAATGCTGTGTCATCATAAAAGTGGTTTCGTGATGACCGGTTCCGAAACTCATTTTAGGTTCGATCACAATATCGTACTGCGCATCCGTTTTTTCGTGAAAAGGGGCACGGATATGGCAGATGCCGTCTACATCGATCGCTTCAAAGTTTTTCTCCCATTCTTCATTCCAGTTTACCTGCTCGATCTCTTCCATCGTGTATTCGATTTTGAATTCTTCCGAATGTAAAATCTGGATATCTTCCAGGATATTTTCGTGCCAAAGCTCTTTTTGAACGTAAGCAGAAAGCCCGTTTTCGGTTTCGATAAAACTTTCAAAAGCCGTTTCTCCCAATTCTGCAATCAGAATTTCGGAGCCTAACTCTTTGGGTTCCACAGTAAAATGGTATCCTATATAGTTGTTTTGCATAACATTAATTTTTCGCAAAGGTAACATTATCTTAATATCACAACGCAATAAATAACATTAGTTTTGCTCTCAAATAACACAACACTAACATGAGAAAATTACTAATAATTGTTTTGCTGCTCTTTGCTGTAGGTTTACAGGCACAGGACATCAAGATTTCTACCAAAGATAACGATTTAAAATTAGCGGCGCTTCCGTACTATAGCTACGGAAAAGGACTTGGAATTACTTCTGCCGACAGTTTGTTTCAGTTAAACATCCGTTTCCGTATGCAAAACCGCATCGGGTACATCCAGAATGAAGGCGAAGATGCAGCCTATGACGGACAGATCCGTCGTTTGCGTCTGCGTTTTGACGGTTATGTAGGGAATCCTCACTTTTTATATGTGTTGCAATTATCGTTTGCACCGGGTGATGTAGGAGAAATTCATGAAGGCGAAAACATCAACATTATCCGTGATGCGGCCGTGATTTACCGTCCCAACAGAAACTGGAGTTTTACGTTCGGGCAAACGAAGATACCGGGGAACCGCCAGCGTGTGAACTCTTCGGGAGCTTTGCAGTTAACGGATCGTTCCATTAACAATGCGAAATTCAATATCGACAGGGATTTTGGTATTCAGGCATATTTCCTGAACGAGAAAAAAGATGCGTTTTCGTATAATATTAAAACAGCCGTTACTACCGGCGAAGGGCGTAACTGGACGAAAAGCCCGGATAACGGAGTGGCTTTGACCGGTAAGATCGAATTGTTCCCGTTAGGATCGTTTACAAAAGACGGATCTAACTTTGAAGGGGATTTAGCGCGTGAAAAAACACCAAAACTATTGCTTTCCGGAGCTTTTCATCAAAATAACAATGCCCGCAGAACACAAGGGCAGCTGGGTGACGATTTGTACCAGCAAAAAACAATGAAATCCTTTTTTGCAGATGCGATGCTAAAATACAACGGCTGGGCTGCTATGGCGACCTATATGTCCCGTACGGCTAACAATCCGATTGCCATTGATCCGCTTGATCCAACGTTAAGCAACTATGTTTATACCGGTAAAGGGATGGATTATCAGCTGAGTTATACGTTCCCGACAAATTATGAAATCATCGGGCGTTTTTCTACACAAACGGCTAATAAGGATATTAAAACATTAACGCCGGATACGAATGAATATACCATCGGGGTGACGAAATACTTGTGGGAGCATGCTTTTAAGCTGCAAACGGAGCTAACGTATGACCAGTTGGATTTTGCGAACGGAACAACTAAAAATAACTGGTATGTCCGTTTCCAGATAGAAATAGGAATTTAAAAAAAGAACCTCAGTGCAAGCTGAGGTTTTTTTATGTTTTATCTTAACCGATAGCTTCGGTTTGCCGGATCAGTTCCCGGAATACTGCGGCAGATTTAGTCAGATGGATCTTCGGAGCCGATTGTCCGCTCCACAGGTTGGTAAAGTCTTTGTTGTTTTGCTGCTGTGCAATTTGCCGGAAGGCGGTTGTCAGGCTGTTCTGAACAGGATAGGGCGGTATGTTTATCCCGGCCTTATCCAATGCGTCCATAAAACGGTTTTTAAGCCCGCGGGCCCATCGTCCTGAAAAAGTCCGGGTCAGTTCGCTGTCGGTGTCCTGAGCGGCTAAAACAGCCTCTTTATAGGCAGGAATCGCGATACTCTCATCGGTTGCGATAAAAGCCGTTCCGATCTGTACGCCGGATGCGCCCATGGCAAAATCGGCTTTGATGGTTTTCCCGTTATTGATCGCTCCGGAAGCGAGAACCGGTTTGGCAATGTGATGCGTGATTTCCGACAGCAAAGCAGTCAGTCCGATTTGCGGAAGCGGTTTGTGCTCTAAAAAGGAGCCTCTGTGGCCGCCGGCTTCAATGCCCTGGGCAACGATCATGTCGATATCTTTATTGTTCAAAAGCAGTGCTTCTTCCAGGCAGGTTGCCGTTCCGATCAATATAATGTGGTGTTCTTTCAGTTTCCGGATACTGTTGTCATCCAGGATGCCAAAAGTAAAACTGACAATAGGAATCTGCTCGTCAATGAGTATCGGGATTTGCTGCTGGTATGTGTAAAATGAAAATGCCGTTATGGGGGTTACCGGAAAAGAAATGCCGTTTTGTTTTCCTAAAGCTATCAGGAATTCCTGCATTTGCAGGGCATTTTCCGTATCGGTTTCCGGCAGGGAATGGGCAAACAGGTTTACGGCAAACGGTTTCTGGGTAAGCGATTTTGTTTTCCGGATCAGTTCCTTTGTCTTTTCCGGAGATAATCCGCCTACGGGAAGGGAGCCTAAACCGCCTTCATTGGAAACAGCGGCGACCATTTCGGGTGTGGTCACGCCAAGCATTGGAGCCTGGATAACAGGGTAGTGTATGCGGGCTGTTTTGGTAAGTTGATTTTCCCAGTTCATGGTGTGTCTTTTTAAATGAATTTGACACTCAAATTTAAGGAATCACGCTCAAAACCCTTGTAAATTTGTATTTGTTTAACGTTGGTTAAAAACCAAAAACCGGATCAGAAATGAATCCAATCCGGTTTTCTTCTAAAAATATAAATAAACTACTTCACAATTAATTTCTGTGTAATACCCTCAGCAGTACGGATAAGGTAAATACCCGCTGTTAGTTTTGAGGTGTTGATGGTTAAGGCATTTTTCTCCGACTGAATCAGTTTTCCGGAAAGATCGTATAACTGATAATCGGCTACACGGTTAAAATACACCAGACCTTTGTTTGACGGATTCGGGAATACCGTGAATGTTTTCGGTGCATTCGTGAAATCGTCATTGGAAAGGTTGGCGGTATTCACTTCATACATGCTGATCGTACCGCTTATTTCATTGGCTACAGCCACATAATTTTTCCCGGTAGGGCTGTTTGCTGCTCTAATGAACGTTACGCCTTCCGGACCTAAATCGCCGGAATAAGCAGAAACGCTGCGGCTGTTTTTATAGTCTACAAATTTCACATCGGCAGGATTGGTTACGTCATATACCATAACACCACCCACGCGTTCCAGTGTGATAAAGGCAAATGTTTTACCGGCAATTTCGGCTATGGTGATACCTTCCGGCTCCGGACCTTTGGCGCGGCTTCTTCCTTTTTTAACGTTGTCCCCGTGATCGGCATTAAAAATAGGGCTGATGGAAGGGGTCATTGCAGTGTACATTTCAAAATCGTCACCACTGTCAAATACGATGGCTTTGGTATCGGCATTAAAAATAGAGAACGAACGGGCTCCTAATATTCTGATCTGTTCATAATCGGCATCGGCATCGGTGTTTCCGTTCAGGTTGGTCGCACGCAGTCTTCCGGCATTATGATTTTGCTTTAAAACGGCAGCATTCGGGAAAACAGCCGGATCTAAAGTATAGGTATTGGCACCAATGGTTGTTCTTTCGGTAAGGCCGCTGTATTCTTTTTCATCACCCTCATTAGCTGTCAGCAGGTAAGTGGTTCCGCCAACGGTGTAGTTGGCTACGGCATCCGGGATATAATAGGCTTCAACCGGCCAGTTGGCAATCAATACTTCGCTGTTGTTATCGGAAATGTCCATTCCGTTACCCGGAATACGAAGGTCTTTGGTGCCCAATGCCCAAACATCGGCAATGGATTTGGTGTTTAAATTGATTTCTGCAATAGCGTTGTTTTCCTGTAAGGTAACCCATGCTCTTTGAGAATCGGCGCTGATGGTAATGTATTCCGGTTCGAAATCCTGCGACAAAGTACTGCTGCTTTTGGTTTTACGAACACCGGAAGCAATCAGGGCACTTTCCTGTGCATTATAGGCCGTGAACAATAAGGTCGTTACATCGGATTGGGACAAGCTTGCGATTCCGCCGGAAATGTCAATGATGGAAACAGAACCTTCCGGATCTACCGTATAGGCATCGTTTGGTTGTCCTTCGTTAGCAGTCAGTACTTTGGTACCGTCATGTGAAAAAGTAACCATATCCGGTAAAGCACCTACTGTAACCTGTTTTAAAAAGTTTCCGTTCGTGTCAAAAAATACTACGGAACCGTTTAGTTGTTCGTTAGCGTTTGGAGAAGCCACAGCCACTACGCCATTCTTAACGGCTACGCTGGTGATTCCGCCATAAGACGCCATATTGATGGAGTTTACGACACTTAACGCTGCCGGATTGGAGAAATCGATTATTTCCAGCTTGTCGGCAATAGCACTAATGGTAAACAAACGCTGCGTGGCCGGGTCGTGCACCACAATTTCACAAGAACTGCTGCTGGCTCCGGAAGGGTCAAAACTTCCGATGTATTCCAGCTGGATGTCATTATTCGCTACAGGCGCCTGTTTGTCGTTATCTTTAATATACACTGTAGTCATCGGGTTACCGGTAATGCTTAATCCTACCGGGTTTTCAAGACTCAGCACAAAATATTCGGCATGCTGCTCTTCCAGAGTGTCGTCGATAATGGGAATCGAAACGGTTTGGGTGGTCGCACTGCCGGCTGTAAAATGCAGGGTCTGCGTGGCCAGTGTGAAATCTCCGGTATCAGCGGTACTAAAGGGGGCGGCTTTAACAACTAAATCTACCGAAGCATTGGATGGTGCGGTAAGGTTCAGGTTAAAGTTTAAAGTACCGTGGTTTTCATTTACCGTGATAAAATTAGAAGCCATTGCGATTTTGGTGTCAAAAGCAACGGTTGTAAATACGGACAACGGAGTAGTGGTAATCGCATTATCGTTAGTGTCTTCTATAGTGTTGGGTACAACCGCCACATAGTAGTTCTGACTGTTTGTTAAAGGTTGTGCAGGGGCAATGGTGATCACATTATTGCTGATCGTGGCATCAAAAGGTACCGGAGCTCCGGAGGCATTTCCCAAACGCAATTCCACAAGGGCATCAACATTTGTATTGTTGATAGGGGAATTATCTGCCAAACGGATAGCCTCATTGAAAGAGATCGTAGGTTGGGATGTTATGGCAACGTTTGTGGCATTGTTTGCCGGTAAAAAGGTGGCTACCGGAGCCGTAGTGTCTGTACCTCCTGCAATTGTTCCGGTGATGGTCAGGTTATCGAAACGGTTGTTTCCGCTGGATCCTGCCGCAGTTGTTCCGCCAAAATCTATTTTAAGGGCAAAGTTGGGATTGTTGGCAACACCTGTAATTCCCGAAAAGTCAAGTGTGACCACTTCATATGTAGGTTCTGTTTGAGGCGAATAGGAAGTAACGGTTAATCCGGTGGTGATAAAATCGGTTCCGTTAAGCGTATAGGAATAATTCTGAACGGATGCTCCCTGTGTTGTTCTGGTCGTTGCAAATTTAATGATGATGTTCTGATAGCCGGTTGTTGGGGCTGTTACCAAAAGCGAACGGGTATTGCTGGGATTTCTGGGACGTAATCCCAATCCGGCAGCATCACCGTTTTGTGCATTCAGAACGGATCCAGCCACATTGTCCATATATCCTGCTCCGGTTCCGGGATAGCTAATCGCGGTTCCGGTTGGCAAAAGGGAAGCATCTGGAGCAACAGTATTCAGGTTACCGGAAGGCAGCGCATTAAAGTTCCAGTAATGGAGCTGCGTTTGTCCCCAGGTAAAGGTCGTTCCCATAAAGAGAAATAACCGTAGTAAATTCTTTTTAGTAGTGTAGTGTTGTGTCATTTGGTTGTGTGTTTTTTACTGGCTACAAAAGTCAATGCTTCAGGTTATGTAAATATTACCGAATAAATAAATGGATGTGACGGAATGTTTAAGAATAGGTTAGGAATGTAAACAGACCGTTTTAAGGTAAGCCGGTTGTGATAATTCTGTGTAAATGAATCCGGAAATGTTATAAGACTTTTTTTATTAAAAGAAGGCTTTAAGAAAGCTTTATGATTTTTAACAGCTACTAAATATTAAGTTAAAAAGCGTTAATCAGATTTTGTTTTTAAGTACTTTTGCGACAATTTATAAAAAAACAAATCCAACTTACCATGGGTAAAAAAATATTCTCTTTTTTGTCTTCCACGCGTTTAATGGCTTTCTTATTTGTTTTTTTTGCAGCGGCAATGGCTGTAGGAACTTTTATTGAAAGCGAATATAATACCACAACGGCCAGAATCCTGATTTATAATACCAAATGGTTTGAGGGAATCATGGCAATCTTTGTGATTAATTTCTTCGGAAATATTAAACGTTACCAGCTGCACAAAAAGGAAAAATGGGCAACATTACTGCTTCACCTGTCTTTTATTTTTATTATTCTGGGTGCTTTTATCACCCGTTATATCAGTTATGAAGGGGTGATGCCAATCCGTGAAGGAGAAACTGCGAACCAGATCTTTTCCGATAAAACCTATTTAACGGTTTTTGTAGACGGTGATTATCAGGGTGAAATGAGAAGACGAACCTTTGAAAAGCATTTGTTGTTGTCGCCGGTTACCAATAATGATTTTTCTATTGATAAAAAATTCAACGAAACACCTTTTGAAATCGAATATAAAGATTTCGTAATGGGTGCTAAAGAAGTGATCAAACCTTCCGAAAACGGAACCTTATTCCTGAAATTAGTTGAATCGGGCGATGGAACCCGTCATGAACACTATCTGAAAGCAGGAGAAGTTCAGAACATCCACAATGTATTATTTGCGTTTAACAAACCTACTGACGGTGCGATCAATATTGCTTTGGAAGGGGATAAGTATACAATTAAGTCACCTTTTGAAGGTGATTTTATGCGAATGGCAGACCAGATGAAAGGGAAAGTGGCTAAAGATGCTACGCAGGACCTGATGTTCCGTTCGTTATACAATATGGGCGGTACGCAGTTTGTATTGCCGGAACCGGCTATGAAAGGAGTTGTCGCTTTTGAATCGAACAACGATTTTAAAGATGATAAAAAAGACGATGCTTTGGTATTAACGGTTCGTGTGGACGGTAAAGAAAAAGAAGTGACCTTACTTGGTGCCAAAGGTAAAATGGGAGTTCCGAACTCTTTTAAACTGGGTAACCTGGAGTTTACAATGATGTATGGTAGTAAAGTGTACCAGACACCTTTCAGTATTAAATTGAATGATTTTATTGCCGATAAATATCCGGGAACAGAAAAAAGCTATTCTGCTTTTGAAAGTAAAGTTACCGTGATAGACGGCGCCGAAAACTTCGATGCCCGTATTTATATGAATAATATTCTGGATCATAAAGGATACCGTTTCTTCCAGGCTTCTTTTGACCCGGATGAAAAAGGTACCGTACTTTCTGTAAACCACGATAGCTGGGGAACGAATATTACTTATTTGGGTTACTTCTTACTATACATTGGTCTTATGGCAATTTTATTTGATAAAAACACCCGTTTTGGCGATTTAAAACGCAAATTGGAAAAAGTAAAAGCGAAAAAAGCCAAAATGCTTTCGCTGATTGCTTTGTTTGTTTCGTTTGCCGGTTTTTCCCAAAACCACATGCACCAGAAACCTACAGACAAGCAGGTGGATTCTTTACTGTCTAAATACAAAGTGAGTGAAGAACAGGCAGAAAAATTCGGCCGATTGGTCATCCAGGATCTTGGAGGGCGAATGAAGCCTATCAATACCTTCTCTTCGGAATTATTGCGAAAAGTGAGCAAACAGGATCATTATAAAGGAATGAATTCCGACCAGACGTTCCTTTCCATGACGCAATTCCCGCAGGTGTGGTACAATGTTCCGATGATCTACCTGAAGAAAGACAATGACAGTATTCACAAACTGATCGGGGTTCCGGTTGGTGAAAAATATACTTCCCTGGTAAATTTCTTTGACGATAGGGGAAACTATAAACTGACAAAAGTATTGGATGAAGCTTATAAAGCGGCTGTACCAAATCAGTTTCAGAAAGACTTTATCGAAACCGATAAAAAAGTGAACTTATTGTATTCGGCGTTAAGCGGACAGATTCTAAAAGTATTCCCTGTTCCGGGTGATGCAAATAATAAATGGGTTTCTTACCTGGAAATAAACGAGCACACCAATTCGGCTCTGGATTCCATTAAAAACGTTATTCCGTATTATCTGAGCAGTATTGATAAAGCTGCCGTTACCGGCGATTATAAGCTGTCCAACAGCCTGTTGAAAGGATTGGAAAACTACCAGATAAAATACGGCTCAAAAGTGCGTCCGAGCGAAAAGAAAATCGATTCGGAGATCCTGTATAACAAATATGATATTTTCAAGAAACTGTTCTCGTGGTATATGTATGCCGGAGTATTGATGTTCCTGTTTGTAATCATCAAAATTTTCAATGCGAATAAAACGGTTAACATCCTGGTTAAAATCAGCCATGCGATCATTGCCATATTGTTTGTGCTGCACACCGTAGGTTTGATTTTCCGTTGGTATATCTCGGGGCACGCGCCGTGGAGTGATGCTTACGAGTCGATGATATACGTAGGATGGGCGACCATGCTGTTCGGACTTGTTTTCGGAAGAAAATCGGAATTAACGGTAGCTTCTACAGCTTTTGTGGCGGCAATGATATTAATGGTGGCACACTGGAACTGGATGGATCCTGCTATTGCTAATTTACAGCCGGTACTGAATTCGTATTGGTTAATGATCCACGTAGCGGTAATTGTAGGTAGCTACGGACCGTTTACGCTGGGAATGATATTAGGTTTGGTAGCGTTATTACTGATGATCTTTACCAACGAGAAGAACAAAGCCAAAATGGATCTGAATATTAAGGAGATTACCTATATCAATGAAATGGCCTTAACAGTTGGTCTGGTTATGCTTACTATCGGTAACTTCTTAGGAGGACAATGGGCAAATGAAAGCTGGGGACGTTACTGGGGATGGGATCCGAAAGAAACCTGGGCTTTGGTGAGTATCATGGTATATGCCTTTGTGATTCACATGCGTTTTGTTCCGGCTTTAAGAGGAAAATGGATTTATAACCTGATTAGTGTATTAGCGTTCTATTCGATCTTAATGACCTATTTCGGGGTGAATTTCTACCTGACCGGATTGCACTCTTATGCGAAAGGGGACAAAGTGGTAACACCTAATTTTGTGTACTATTCCGTTGCTTTTGTAGCTATACTGGGAACAGCGGCTTACTTTAAAAACAAAAAATACCTGCATAAATAGCCCGTATTTTAAAACGATAATTCCAAAAGCTGCCTGAAAAGGCGGCTTTTTTTATATGTGTTAATTAAAAATAGTTTGTTTTTTAATAGTGTTAATTTAATTTATTATTAACATTTTTTGAAGTATAAACGTTTTAATTTTATGCTGCAAATCACAAAACAACAACATTATGAAAAAAGTAGTTTATTTAGGTCTGGCTTTGTTCTTTTCAATGGCGGTATCGGCTCAGGAAACTGAGAAAAAAGCCGAAAAGAAAGTGAATGAAGCGAAAAAGGAAATGAAGCAGGAAATGAAAAAAGCTGATAAGAAAATGGATAAAGCAGCTAAGGATATGAAGTCGGATGCGAAAGATATGAAAGCCGACATGAAATCGGAAGCAAAGGACATGAAGAAAAAAGCCGATAAGAAGGCGGACAAAATGACTTCTGATGTAAAAGAAGAAATGAATAAGAAATAATAAAAGAAAAAGCTACTGATCAGTAGCTTTTTTTATTCGGTATAGTCCAGATCTTTATTGTGTGTTTCGGCTATCGTAAGGGTCGCATAAATAGCCAGTGTGAACACAACCAGGCCAACTATAGCGGCGGCGGCAATTACCCCGTTACCGACCTTCAGATGATCGAATGCCAGCAACATTACCGGAAGCAGGCCGCGAACCATATTGGGTATCGTGGTGGCTGCGGTACTCCTGATGTTCGTTCCGAACTGTTCGGCACCTACTGTGACAAACATCGCCCAGTAGCCGGTTCCCAGTCCAAGCCAGGCACAATAAAAGTAATACATATTCTCCGATTTTGTTCCGCCAAAAAGCATCAGCAGTACGCCGATTATGGTAAACAGCATCATATAAAAAATAGCTTTCTTCCGGGAACGAAGCAATTGCGAAATGATACCGCTGGCAAAATCGCCGGCCGATATTCCTACGTAGGCCCACATAATGGCTTTTCCGGGTACTATTTCCCCAATGCCGAAAGACGGGGCAAACTGATTGCCCATTACGGCCAGTATGCCTACACAAAACCAGGTGGGCAGCCCGATCGCAATACACTTTACATATCGTATAAAGCGTTCTTTATTGGTGAAAAAAGAAAGGAAATTGCCTTTTTGTATGTCGGCTTCGTGTTCAATATCTTTATAAATACCGGATTCCATAACGCCCACGCGAAGGAATAACAGGAACAGGCCTAAGGAACCGCCGATAAAATAGGCATACGTCCAGTCGCCGGCAAGTTCTACCGTTAACTGGGCAACTACGGCACCCAATAAGCCAAATCCGGCAACAATGGACGTTCCGATAGCCCGAAGTTCCTTTGGAAGCGATTCTGATACCAGCGTGATTCCGGCTCCGAGTTCACCGGCTAAACCCAATCCGGCTATAAACCGTAAAATGGCATAGGTGGTCGCTTTATCCTGAAAAGGAAGTATCGGTAGGAAACCGCAGAGAATGTTTGCCAGGGAATATACCAATATGGAACCAAAAAGTACGGACAGTCTACCTTTTTTATCACCCAGCATTCCCCAGACAATTCCGCCTATCAGCAGGCCTACCATCTGAAAATTAAGGATCATCGTCCCGACATTGTCCACATCCAGTCCGAGGGCTTTTAAACTGGGCACCCGGACAATACCGAACAGCAGTAAATCATAAATGTCTACAAAGTAGCCTAAAGCGGCAACAATTACAGGAAAAGAGAGTAAATGTTTAATTTTTTCAGAGTCCATTTATATTTTTCGGTTAATTACTACCAAAAATATAAATTATTGTTATCCGTGATTCTTTTTTAGCCGGATATTTTTTGGCTGTTTTCCAAACTGTTAATTGGATCGGAACACACTCAACCGTGCCATA
Organism: Flavobacterium sp. UBA4197; assembly: GCF_002379575.1. Classification (NCBI taxonomy): domain Bacteria; kingdom Pseudomonadati; phylum Bacteroidota; class Flavobacteriia; order Flavobacteriales; family Flavobacteriaceae; genus Flavobacterium; species Flavobacterium sp. UBA4197. The sequence goes on along the minus strand of NZ_DFUB01000005.1, from coordinate 48,477 downwards.
TCAAGTTTATTTTCTTTATAGAAATCCGTTGCTTTGGGAAGCAGCTTTTTAAGCTCCCCGGTATTGTTTGTTTTCTGATTGTAGAGCAGCTCAGAATACAGTATGTCGGCTTTGTCGTCGTTGTCTTTAGTGCTGCTGCGCAATTTGTCTATTTTGGCTTTGATCGCTGCAAAACTATTCTTGTCTTTTACGATATCCAGAAAATTGTTGATGATATAAGTCGCCCCGCCAATTTCTTCACCTTCCGTCATTTTTGTGAAAAGCGCTAAGGCTTCCGGTTCGCGGCCTTCTTTTATCAGTACTGCGGCTTCCTGCTGCCATAAAAAAGCATCCGGATTGGTACTGAGTCCTGTTTTCAGAATAAGCTCTTTAGCGGACTTTATTTTAGCGAGATTCCAGTTCTTTTTGTCGTCGCTGTTAATCGTTTTTAAAAGAATGTCCTGCAATACTTTAATTTCGGTGCCTTCTTTGGCACCTTTTTCAAATCCTTTTAGCTTATCGGTATTGTTTGCCCAGTAGGTGAAAAATCCGTTATCGATCGAAGTGACACAATTTTTCATGATGGTATAGCTTTTTTGGGTCGCCAGCTGGTCTTTTGGAAAAGCATCGTAAAGATTTTCGGCAAGACGTTTGGTCAGGCGCTCGTCTTTATAGAGCTGTGCCAGGTTGGAATAGGCGTAGAGCGTTCGCACGCTTTTATCGCCGGAATTGTATTTTTTGGCAAGACTTCCGGTGCGTTCCTCCGGATTCAGGGCTATTTTTCCCACCCCATTGATCAGGTAATCCGTATCCGGTTTGGCACCCGAACAATGTACCAGATTGTCTTCCGTATCGAAAAACAGAAAATAAGGAACACTTTCCAGCTGCAGTTTGGATTTGGCAATGTATAAACTGTCTTCCTTTTTCATGTTCTCGGTATTCATCCGGTAGTTCACAAAATTACTGTTGTAAAAATCACCCATAGCGGCTTCTTTAAATACCGGATCGAGTGTTTTGCATACGGTGCAATTGGAATTGTAATATTCTATAAACAGGAGTTTGTTTTCTTTTCTGGCTTTACTGAGTGCGCCGTTAAGATCAGGCTCAAAGCTGATGCCCTGCGCGCTGGCAGTTAATAACGTGCATAAAAAAAGAATAGCCGAAGTTATTGTTCTGATCATGTGATAACGGTTTTGAATGTTGAAAGTAGTGCCTACTGAAAAGCAGTATAAATTTACCATTATCCTGAGAAATAAGGGGAATGATACGGATGGATTAACAGTTTTTTAGGATAACCCGGCCGTAGCTCCGTTTTTTTTATCTAACTGCCAATGTGCTTTGTTTACCGGTAAGGACACTGGTTACCGTTTTTTACAGCAGCGGTATAATATTATTTTTATCATAACATCTTGTTAATGTGTATACTAAAAGTATAATTCCTGACGTTTTTACAGGATGGATTTGCCTGATATTGACAGGTGAATTTTTAAAGTTAGTTTCCTGTTACCGGCATAATGAGGAATTCAGCTTTACTACATCTTTTCTTCGTTATGTTACATAATTGAACAGGATGCTTTCAAGGTTATTTTTTGAGATCATTCAAACGGTAATTTTACGGTAATCAAAAAACAACATTACGATGGAAACCAACTTCAATATACTGTCCATTTGGGATGGGGAAACAAAAGCGAGGACCTTTTTTCAGAGGCTTTTCTTCAGGCGGACTAAAGAGGAAAACAAGCCGCTTAGTACGCCAAAGATCATAGGGAAAGCTTGTGAAGGAATCGTTCTGGGCGGAAAAACAATAAAATCGGTGTTGTTTTCTACGGATATGGCACTGATTGAAAATAATGATGCCGATGCGGTATTGGCAGTTTATCCTTTTGCGCCTTCTCCAAAAATTATGAAGGCATTAATTGACTTCTCCGGCAAACCGGTAATCTGTGGTGTAGGAGGAGGACTAACACAGGGGAAGGTAGCAATTGGAATGGCCATAGAGGCGGAAGCATTGGGCGCTGCCGCGATTATTGTTAACCAGCCTTTTAAAAATGAGCATATCGCCGCCATCAGGAAAAAAATCAGCATACCGATTATTTCCAGTGTTTCGGTAGCCGATTTTTCGTTTCAGGACCGCGTGGATGCGGGCGTGGATATTTTTCACATTACCGGCGGAAAAAACACCAGTAAAATCTTAGAGCATATCGCTTATGCCGTTCCGGGTTATCCGGTTATGGCAACCGGCGGAAAAAGTATGGACAGTATTGAAAGTGCCATCGAATCGGGAGCCGACGCCATTGTTTTAACACCACCTTCCAGTGGCGAACTGTTTAAGAACATCATGGATCAATACCGGAAAGGACTCAACTTTTTAAGGAAATAGCCGTAACAAACAACTTCATTGCATTGCCCCTTGCCCTTTGCCTTTTGCTTTTTATCTTTTCCCCTTTCCCCGTTACTTTCCATTAAAAAACCTGTTAAAATACAAAAGCTGTATTTCCGCTGCTTCCGACCAATAGGCGGTGTCGTGTTTGCCCAAACGTTCCATATATTCGTGTGGAATTGCCTGATCCGTAAGCAGCTGGTGGAAAGTCCTGTTTTGGGTAATTAAGGGGTCTTCGGTACCGCAGTCCAGAATTAGCTGCTGGTTGCTGGTCTTAAAATAGGCTATTCGGTTGCTGATGACGTATTGCTCCCAAAGTTTGCTTTTTGGTCCTAATACTTTATCCACCTGGTAATCGTTTCCGAACGTTCGAATATCCAGGGCACCGCACATGCTTCCTAAAATTCCAAAGGTCTGGCTGTACTGACTGCCGATCAACAGCGTGCCGTATCCGCCCATGCTCCAACCCAGTAACCCTCTGTTGCTGCGGTTTTTCAGCGTTGGATAATGCTTGTCGATATAGGTTACCAGTTCCGAACCAATAAATGTTTCGTACTGAGAAGCCTGATTTACCGGACTATTCACATACCAGCTGTTGTAGTTGCCATCGGGCAAAACAAAGATCGTTTGTTCCTTATCGGCACGGTTTACCAGTGTCGGGATGTCTTTTTCAAGAGTTCGCTGCGGATTGCCGGTGTAACCGTGAAGAATGTAAATCGTGTTGGAAAGCTGCGTGGTAACGGATGGCGATATTACAATCACGCTGATTTCCTTTTTCATGGAAGGGCTGTAAACCTTAATGGTTTCGGTTGTACTGGCCTGGATGGTGATTCCTGTCAGGAAAAGAAGAAAGCTGAAAAAATGTTTCATGACTTTATAATTTGAATTAGTATTACTGCAAAGTTCCTGCGATTTCAATTGTAAAGCCTTTACATATGTTGAGGTTTATAAACTTAATTCTTTTCGGATCCGGCTGAGCTGCGTGGGGGTGATTCCCAGGAAAGAAGCGATATGGTGTTGTTTGATCCGGTTTTGAATGGCTTTGTATTCCTCTAAGAAGCGCAGGTAGCGTTCTTTGGCAGTGTCATATTTTAACGAGATTTCGAGGTTCTCTTTGGCAACGACCCAGTTTTTTTCCAGATACCGGAGCTGGAACATTGCCAGATCGTGGTGGGTATCAAATAAGGCTCTGAATTTTGCCGCCGGGAATTGTATATAATCACAATCTTCGAGCGCAACAATAGCGAACTGGCTGGGCGTTTCCTGAATAACTGCCGATGTTGAAGCTACTAAAGAATGTTCGGCAAAGAATTTTTTGATAATGCTGTCCCCGTTACTGGCAATAAAATAATAGGCGAGCAGTCCCTGGTTGATAAAATAATAATGCTTCGGAACTTCTCCGATCCTTAGTAGGTAATCATTTTTTTTGATTTTCTTATGCTGAAATAAAGAAAGTAATGCCGCTTTGGTTGTTTCCGACAGGGGATAGTATTCCGACATTTTTTGCAACAGCTCTTCCATAGTAACAGCAAATTTACGGATAACTATTGTTCCGCTTTAACCGGAATCCAGATTTCTTCTTCCGAATCGGGAGCATTGTTTTTGTATTTCGCTCCTAAAATCTCAAAATGAGGCCGGTTGTCAAGGGCGTATCCGGATGTGGGAAACCAGGTTTCAAAAATATACCGGAACGTTACCGGGCCGGTATTGGCGGCGCCTTTATGAATAAATACGGCATACAAGCCTTCGGTCAGGGTAAAGGCTTCCATGTCGTGCGGTATCGTATCGAAATCGGTTACAGCTACGGCTGCCCATTTTTCAAAAAGGGCATCCGGATTATAATTGAAAGGACCATCATAGACCTGCATCGAAAAAAGATCAGCATTGATGTTGTTCCGGATTTCCTTTCGCCGGGGCATAAAGCTGCTCCATAGCGGGAACGTTTTATTATCGGATAAAGACATCTGCATCCGTTTGCCAATAAGCTTTGTTTCGGGCAGGGATTCGATACGGAGAAAGATATCGGGACTATCGGGCATTTTCATTCACTTCAAATATTCCGAATACATTGTTGTCGGTATCGATAAAATAACCCTGCCAGCATCTGCCCGGTATTGCAAATTTAGGCATGGCCACCTGTCCGCCGTTTTCCAGGATCAAAGCCGCTGTTTTATCAAAGTTTTCAACTATCAGGGAACAGGTATAGGCATTGGTACCGCATCCTGTTGGCGGCACGGCTACCGGACGTTTTAAAAGACCGCCGTGAATGGTACCGCTGGTTTCGATCCGGAAGTATTCATACGGAACGGATTCTTCGCGTATAATGTTCCATTGGAAAACATTGGTATAAAACTGAATGGCTTTTGCCGTATCGGAAGCCTGAATTTCGAAATAACTGATGGTATTCATCGGGTATGCTGTTTAAGTTGTAATGGCGAAGTTAGGAAATAAAAGTTATGCTTTTTTATACTTTTTAAGGATATCCGGACTGATATTGTTCTCTTTTAAAATGGCAAGAACCAGGTCTTTTGGTGCTTCTTTGCCGTTCAGGCTGACCAGTATTTCCAACGTCATGTTGTTGTTCAGGCTGATAAAGAGCAAACCGTAATCCGGGCTGAAATAGGTGATTCCGGTGCGGAATGTTATATGATCGTGGCGGCTTCCGCATAAAGAGTCGTAGCAGTTGTAATCAACGTGTTTGTACACGGTGTACTTTTTATCTTTCAGGGTATAGGTAACTTTTTCAGAATAATAGCGGTCGCTGACTGCTGTGTTCAGCCCCGGTATGACTTCCGTTTTCGGGATGGAATCTTTAGCTTTCAGGCTGTCGGCTTCCTGTTTGGTAAACGGAAACCAGAACTTTCGTTTGTGGCCATGGATGATCATCTCAATGTCATAGTTCGTTTTTCCGGCAAGAATAGTACCGCCGGAGTAATTAAACTCCTACACTTTTTCGCCGTGAAAACCGATATATTTGGCACTGGCAAACCGGTTGACCAATTGAGTACCGGCCGGTTTGTTTTGGGAATAAACCAGCAAAGAGTTTACGAATACGCTTAATATAAGAAGATGTTTTATCATCGGATCAATCAAAATTATGTTGTTCAAATATAAAGATTATCTTCCATAAACTGTTTTAGAATAAGGTCCGAATAATAATTGCCAATACTGCGGATGTGCAGGGAATAGGCGTCATCATAGGCGTTATAGGCAACGCAGATAATATCGAAATCGGTCTGCCAGTAAAGCTGAATGCTATCGGAACACTCTTTTAGAAAGGAATACTGCCGGTGCATGTTGTTTTTAAAGGCTTCAAGATCCGTTATTTGTAAATCTTTTACGGGTGCTGTTACATAATGCCTGTATGCTTTTTTCAGAGCTAAGATCTCAATCATGACTTCAACAGATTCATACAGGCAGAAATGGGTATAGGCTTCGTCATCGTAATAGGCGATAGCCCCATCTTCGGTTAACAGGTAATCGGGAGTTTCTTTTCCGTTATCCATAGCGAAAGCGGCTTTGCCATTAACCGTGGTATAGTATATTTTTTTGTTTTTAGCGATAATGACATCCGACAAAAAACGGAGCCGGACAGTATAATCCGGATTTTCATATTCCGTAAAAGTATAACCGGAATATTGCTGCTGGATATGCAGCAGCCGGCCGGAATTCGTCAGCCGGTATTTGGATAAATACTTTTCTGCAGCCGCAGCTGCCGTAATCCAGGCAGGATCTCTTTTGAGGGTGCTGAGGTAGTTTCGGGCTCGTTCCGTTAATTGCATAATGACATGAAAATAAGCACCAATTTATAAAAACTTTGGATTGCCCCATAAAAAAAACACCGATTCAGATCCTGAACCGGTGTTTCCAACCAAAAAACCAACCCTGTACGGGTAATTATGAAAACTACTTTATATTGTTAATCTGAACTGATTTCAGATTTTTTGTAACGGTTATTCCGTATCCGCTTTTAATTCGGTCTGATTGCGGAATACTAATTTTCCATCGAAACTGTCCAGTAAAATAATACTGTCGGTAGCGACTTTTCCGGCAAGGATTTCTTTGGATAATTCGTTTAAGACCTCTTTCTGGATCACACGTTTTACCGGACGTGCCCCAAAGTGAGGATCATAACCTTTTACCGCCAGATAATCAATGGCTTCCGGTGTTGCATCCATCGTGATGTGCTGCTGTGCCAGCATTTTAATGACACTTTTTAATTGCAGACCAACAATTTCACGGATATCGGCATTGCTTAAAGGCGTGAACATTACAATCTCGTCGATACGGTTAATGAACTCCGGACGAACGGTTTGTTTCAGCAAGCCTAAAACTTCCACTTTTGCAGCTTCCGTAGCGGCTTCCACACTGCCTTTCAGGTTTTCGAATTTTTCCTGTATGATATGGCTTCCCATATTGGAAGTCATGATGATGATCGTGTTTTTAAAATCGGCCAAACGTCCTTTGTTGTCTGTTAGGCGTCCTTCATCCAATACCTGTAACAGGATGTTGAAAGTATCCGGATGGGCTTTTTCAATTTCATCCAGCAGAACCACCGAATACGGTTTTCTACGAACAGCTTCCGTTAATTGACCGCCTTCATCATAGCCCACATATCCCGGAGGCGCACCAACCAAACGGCTCACGCTGTGGCGTTCCTGGTATTCACTCATATCGATACGCGTCATGGCATTTTCATCGTCAAACAGGTATTCTGCCAGTGCTTTTGCCAATTCGGTTTTACCCACACCGGTTGTTCCCAGGAATAGGAAAGAACCAATCGGTTTTCTCGGATCCTGTAATCCGGCACGGCTTCGGCGAACGGCATCACTGATCGCAATGATTGCTTCTTCCTGTCCGACAACCCTGTTGTGCAGTTCGTTTTCCAGTTTCAGCAATTTCTCACGCTCGCTTTGCAGCATTTTGGTTACCGGAACTCCGGTCCATTTGGCAACTACTTCGGCAATATCATCGTGGGTAACCTCTTCTTTAATCAGCGAATGACCGGATTGATTTTCCTGTAATTGTTTTTGTAAAACATCCAGACGTTCCTGTGCTTCTTTGCTTTTTCCGTAACGGATCTCGGCTACTTTACCGTAATCACCCTCACGTTCTGCACGTTCCGCCTGCATTTTAAGGTCTTCAATTTCCTGTTTTGTCGCCTGGATATTATCCACAACATCTTTTTCCGATTTCCATTTGGCGAAAATCTCGTTGCGTTCTTCTTTCAGATTGGCTAAATCCAATCCTAATATTTTTAATTTGTTTTCGTCATTTTCACGTTTGATCGCTTCAATTTCGATTTCCAGCTGCATGATCTTTCTGTCCAGTACATCTAGTTCTTCCGGTTTGGAGTTGATTTCCATACGCAGTTTGGATGCTGCTTCGTCCATTAAGTCAATCGCTTTATCCGGAAGGAAACGGTTGGTGATATAACGTTGTGACAGTTCTACTGCCGCAATGATCGCATCATCTTTGATACGCACTTTGTGGTGGGTTTCATATTTTTCCTTGATACCACGCAAAATAGAGATCGCACTTTCCGTATCCGGTTCGTCTACCATTACTTTCTGGAAACGACGCTCTAACGCTTTGTCTTTTTCAAAATATTTCTGGTATTCATCCAGGGTTGTCGCACCAATAGCTCTTAATTCACCACGTGCCAACGCCGGTTTTAAGATATTGGCAGCGTCCATTGCGCCTTCACCGCCTCCGGCACCAACCAGTGTGTGGATTTCGTCAATGAACAGTACAATATCCCCTTCTGCTGAGGTTACTTCTTTCACAACGGATTTTAAACGTTCTTCAAATTCACCTTTGTATTTTGCTCCGGCAATTAAAGCACCCATGTCTAACGAATAGACTACTTTGTCTTTTAAGTTTTCCGGAACGTCGCCCTGTACGATACGGTGTGCCAATCCTTCGGCTATAGCCGTTTTACCTACTCCGGGTTCTCCCACCAGCATCGGATTGTTTTTGGTACGTCTGGAAAGAATCTGTAATACCCGGCGGATCTCTTCATCACGCCCGATTACCGGATCCAGTTTCCCGTCGTTTGCCAGCTGGTTTAAATTTTTGGCATATTTGTTTAAGGCATTATAGGTTTCTTCGGCCGAGGCTGAAGTTACCCGTTCGCCTTTACGGATTTCATTGATAGCACTTTCCAGACCTTTTTCGGTTACTCCCTGGTCTTTCAGGATTTGCGCTATTTTACTTTTTGATTTAAAAATTGCCAACAGTAAATGTTCGATGGAAACATATTCATCGTTCATTTTTTTAGCAATGCTGGTTGCTTCATTCAATGTTGTTCCGGCTTCACGGGAAAACATTAATTCGCTTCCGCTAACTTTAGGAAAGCTTTGTAACGTACTGTCCAGAATTTGTTTGAACAGGTTTACATTCACATTCAGTTTTTTCAAAATGAATGGCGCTACATTTTCATCAACCTCAAGAATACCTTTGAAGATATGTTCGTTCTCGATTTGCTGATGGCCTGAACCCTGCGCAATTTGCTGCGCTTGTTGCAGGGCTTCCTGCGATTTGATGGTTAAATTATTAAAGTTCATATTTTTAAATGTTGTTTGTCGTTTGTGATCGTTATTTTCTAACTTTGGTTGGTATATTTCAATTTGTATTCCAATACAACAAAACAAGACAATTTGGCGTTTTTGTGCTCCTATTTGGAGAATTTGAATGTCAAAATGGCGTAAAATCGGACAAAACATGAGTTTTTTAGACAAACTATTCGGGGAGAACAAGAAGGAAGAAGCCCTTCCAAAAGTACATTGGCTGTATTTAGAGGAAACGCCTCTGGATGAAATTGAAAAGATTTCTTTTGAAAAGCCAGTAGCTATTTTTAAACACAGCACCCGTTGCAGCATCAGCAGAATGGCATTAAAGCAGTTTGAAAACGAATATGACGTGCCGGCAACAGCGATGGAGCTTTATTTCCTGGATCTGTTAGCGCATCGTTCGCTTTCGAATGAGGTAGCACAACGTTTCGGAGTGGAACACCAGTCGCCGCAATTGGTACTGATTAAAAATGGAAAAGCAATATATGATGCTTCCCACAGCGATATTGATGCTGAGGTATTGAAACAAAAAATAGCATAAGGAGCTAAATAAGAAATCCCGGATTTTTGATTTGCGGATTTCTTATCCTTTTTAAAAACTTCCGCCCGATCCGCCACCGCTAAAACCGCCATCTCCGAATTCCATCGGCGATTCTTCCGCTTTTATTGCTGGTTTTAAATCAAAAGTAGAAGCGATAATCAGCGTTTCCACATTTAACAAGGCATTGGAATTATCAAAGCGGTCCGGTTTGAAAGTAAAGCCTGTAGCATTGTTTTTTATCTTTTTGATAGAAAAATACGTAAATGCAAAAAGGAATAAGCCTCCAAGAGTCAGTGCAAACTCCGTTGGCAAAACATGATGGTAATTCCGGAAGCTGAAAATCGAAAAACAAAATGCCAGGAAACCGATCCAAAGCAGCATCCTGTTTTTGTTTTGTAATGCAAAAACGATATAAAGAACAGGAATGATAAAGGTAAAGCACCAGAAGAACCATGACAATGGAATTTCCGGACTATAATCGTAGTAGGTGTTGGCCATTGCTGCTGAAAGTTCCCTTACAACAAAATAATTCCCTGATAAATAAAATAAGACCAGACTGAAATTTCTGATCAGCAGGATTCCGTTGTAATAAAAAGGTTCCGTCAGTTTTTTTAGAAGCTGTACACCGGCAACATACATTCCAACTGCAAAAAGCATCATCGCAAAAGGCAGTATCGCTTTTCCATATGCCAAAAGATCAAAGACAGCATAAGCCAGTGTAGCGGTTAAAGCCAGGAAAAAAACAACCATGGAGGGTAAATGTACATAACGCAGATACATCATTAAAGCGGCTATCGTGACCGTGCCTGTAATAACCAGGATGTTGCCTTCTGTAGAAAAAGTAACGGCTATGCCCAGAGCAAACTGCGTTCCCAATATAAAAGCATCGTCCAGTCCGAAACCATAATATTTTTGTCGTGCCAATAATTCAGATCCTACCAGGCCAATTGCCGCAAAAAGATATACCAATCCAATAGCGAGATCTACATTGACCAATCCGAATAGCGCTAATACACCACTAACAGACGAATACAGGAAAACACCCAATATGAAAAATCCTGAACGGATTAAGATGTTGTGCTGGCTTTTCAGTGCGGGTAATGCTTTTACCGCATTTTGGAACTGTTCTTTAGTAATGAAACGGGCTTTCTCTAAAGCCTTCGCTTCGGTAACCAAAAAAGTGTTTTTCAATAAATTCTTATCGTATGCGATCATTTGCTTTATGTTTATTGAAATTTTTAATTAACCGGATAAATAAAATAATAGAAACAATTATATAAAAGGGGGAGGCCAGTAGTATTATTTCATAAAAGTTATCGGCTCTGACAAAAATCAGAAACTTAAACAGCAGGAGGTTTAGGCCTATATAGGCGTATATAATTGTAAAAGCAAATAACGAAACCGAAGGAATCTGATAGCTTGTTTTGTAAAAATAATAGGAGGAAACGCTTAAAAGTATCGCTGCCATCAGCCAGTTATCAAATAAATTATTGATCGTTGCAATACTGATTAAATGCAAAGCATACGTGAGGAAGATAAAATTGAAATGTACTTTTAAGTGAATCTTTGCGCTGTAAACAGTCCAGGCAATTAATAAAACGCCGAGTAAAATTGCCGAATAGCTTAATGTTGCTGTTGAATAAAGATTGTTGCTTAGCAATGCCTGAGGACTAACCGAAAGACCAATATAGGCCGCTAAACCGGTTACCGCAATGGTTAACACGCCTTTATGGTCAAAATAATAGGCGCAAAAGAAACTGATAATTGTAGGGATTAATGTTGCTAAACCGTAATGGGTTCCGAAAAGGGTGTATTGAAATTGTATGTATCCTACAAAAATGCAGCTTAAAAGGGTTGCCGCAAGCACTAAATACTGCCATAAAGGATTCTCAAAACCGGACTCTTCTTTTTGAAATCCTTTCGAATTTTTAAAGCAAAAGTAGAAACAGCATATTGTGATGAGCAGCAGCAGCGACAAGATAACAACGTGTCCGATACTGTCAATATTCTGATAAATTAAAATTCCGATTCCTGAAGTGAATAATAAAACCGACAGGTACAGCATTAGTTTTAATTCGGAATAAAGTGAAAAAATAGCCAACTGGCGATATTCCTTTATTTGGTCGGATTGTTTTGCTGTAATTAAATTTTTCTTAAAAAGAGTTTGGGTAGCCTCATCTTCAAATTGTGCCATACTATTACTTTAAGATAACTTATACTCAAATATATACATTTAGTATGGATTTTTTGGTTTTCGGACAAAAGGATTTCATTTAAAAAAAATACGTTATGCTGCCATAACGTATTTTCTAAATTAATAAGCGCTCTCCATTTTTGCCTGAATCTCTTCCAGGCAAAGATTGTTGATACTGCCTTCATGGGTATGTTTTGTTTTTTCTGGAGCTTTGAAAGTTCCGTTTTCCAATTGCCCGGCTATTATTTTATAGGCATCCCGAAACGGGATTCCCTGAACGACCAATTCGTTTAAGGCATCTACCGTAAAGAGGTAGTTGTATTTCGGATCGTTTAGGATTGTCTCTTTTACTTCAATATCCTGCAAGGCATAACGGGTCATTTCCAGACAGGATTTTAAATTTTGAATAGCCGGAAACAAACCCTCTTTCAGCAGCTGGAATTCCCTGTGGTAACCACTGGGCAGATTGTTCGTTATTAAGGTCAGTTCATACGGCAGACTCTGGATTTTATTCGCTTTTCCCCTGATCAACTCAAAAATATCCGGATTTTTTTTATGCGGCATAATACTGGAACCGGTGGTGAGCTGTTGTGGCAGCGTCATAAAATCAAAATTCTGACTCACATACAGGCAGACGTCCATTGCCAGTTTCGACAAGGTTCCGGCAATGCTGCTCATCGCAAAGGCCAGCGTTTTTTCCGATTTTCCACGGCTCATCTGCGCGGCAACGACATTGTATTTTAATGTTGCAAATTGCAGGGTTTCGGTTGTATGCATTCGGTCGATAGGAAAGGAGCTTCCATAACCAGCCGCAGAACCTAACGGATTCTGGTCGACAACCTGTAAGGCGGCATTCAGCATCGTGATATCGTCAATCAGACTTTCGGCATAGGCAGAAAACCACAAGCCAAAAGAGGAGGGCATGGCAATTTGCAGATGTGTATAACCAGGTAATAAAATCTGCTGATTTTTATCGGCTAATGCCATCAGCAAATCAAAAAGTGCTTTGACCAATGCTTTTATAGCGGTGATTTCGTCTTTAAGGTACAAATGCATGGCTACCAAAACCTGGTCGTTTCGGGAACGCGCCGTATGGATCTTTTTTCCGGTGTCGCCCAGTTGTGCAATCAGCATGGACTCTATTTTGGAATGTACATCTTCAAAATCGGCTTCAATGGTAAACTGTTCTTTTTCAATGGTCAGCAGTATCGCTTCCAGTGCCTGGATAATGTCCGCTGCTTCCGTTTCGGTCAGTAATCCTGTTTTTGAAAGCATTTTGGCATGACCGATGGATCCCAAAACATCATATCGGGCTAAAATAATATCCAGTTCCCTGTCATTGCCTACGGTAAACTGTTCAATTTTCTGATCCGTAGGGATGCCTTTTTCCCATAATTTCATGTTTCGTGTTTTTATGTGGTTAGTAAATAGCCTTCGAGTATGTTGATGTATAATTGAATTCCTTCTTCAATTTCCCGGCGATAGATAAACTCGTTAGCCGTATGGGAACGCAGGGAATTTCCCGGTCCTAATTTTAAGGACTGACAGCTCAGTACCGACTGGTCGGAGAGCGTTGGAGAACCATAGGTGCTGCGTCCTGAAGCGATTCCGGATTGCACTAACGGATGCTGTGGTGCAATCGAAGAGGCATTTAAATTCATCGAGCGCGGTTTTATAACGGCCGATACCTGCTGAACCACCGTGTCCAGTATTTCCTGGTTGCTGTAGCGGTCGTTTACACGGATATCCACGACCAGCCGGCATTCGGCAGGAACAACATTATGCTGCTTTCCGGCATTGATCTGGGTTATTGTCATTTTAACCGGTCCCAATATGTCGGAAACCTTTTCAAAGCGGTAATTTTTAAACCAGTCGATAACGGCAAGCGTTTTGTAAATAGGGTTATCATCGTTGTGATGTGCGGCATGACTGGCCGTTCCGTTTACCGTAACATCCAGTACCAAAAGTCCTTTTTCGGCTATGGCCAATTGCATTTCGGTGGGTTCGCCCACTATTGCACAATCCAGCGGAGGCAAATGTTGCAGGACGCTGTTCAAACCGTTCGGTCCGCTGCTTTCTTCTTCGGCGGAAGCCACGATCACAATATTGTGCGACAGGTTTTCGTGTGTATAGTAATAAGCAAAGGCAGCCAATAGCGAAACCAGGCAGCCACCGGCATCATTACTGCCGAGGCCGAAAATTTTGCCGTCTTCCTCAATAGGGATAAACGGATCAAGGGTATACCCTTGGTTGGGTTTTACGGTATCGTGATGGGAGTTGAGCAGTAATGTCGGTTTGGAAGCGTCGAAATGCTGGTTGTAGGCCCATATATTATTGTTTTCCTGTTTAAAAGGAATATTATTTTCCTGAAACCAGTTTCGGAGTAATAGTGCCGTTTGCTGTTCTTCTCCTGAAAAAGAAGGAGTGGCAATGAGCTTTTTTAATAACTGGATGGTTTCGTTTGTTAGCGTTGGTATTGTTTTCATAAGTTAAAGGCTAATTGTGGTACATCGTGTATTTGGATCTTCAAGAACAGCCGGGTTTCCGATAATGACCCGGTCGACTCCTTTGGACAATGCCAAGAAGCAGTTGTCGAGTTTCGGGATCATACCGGAATGTATCGCACCGATTTCCAGCAGATCCCTGTATTTGGATCGGGTGATGGCCGGTATAACGGAATCGTCATCATTCGAGTTGATTAAAACACCTTGTTTTTCAAAGCAATAAATGAGCTTTACCGTATAGATTTCCGATAGGGCGCTGCCCAGTTCCGATGCAATGGTATCGGCATTGGTGTTTAAAAGCTGTCCGTTTCCGTCATGGGTAATGGCGCAGAAAACCGGTACTATATTTTGGTCCAGTATTTTTGGGAGTGGTTCTTTATTAACGGCAATGATGTCCCCCACGAAACCAAAATCGATGTCCGGATTTTTTCTTTTTTCGGATACGATCGTGTTCCCATCGGCTCCGGAAAAACCAATGGCTATTGACTGCCTCGCGTTCAGCTGTGCAACAATTCTTTTATTAATCAGTCCGGCATAGGTCATCACAACGACATCCAGCATGTACTGGTCGGTAATTCTCCTGCCGTCAATCATTTGCGGTTCCAGACCTAAGGACATGGCGATTTTACTGGCTTCTTTTCCGCCGCCGTGAACGAGTATTTTAGGCCCGTCTGTTTTGGAAAAAGCGGTCAATACTTTCGATAAAGCAACCGGATCATCAATAACATTGCCGCCGATTTTAACGATGGTTATATTGGGTTTACTGGCTTTCATGTGCTAATATTTTGGTTAGAACGGCCTGTGCCGCATAGGTTCTGTTGTTTGCCTGCGAAATGACGATGGAATCGGCACCGTCTAAAACGGCATCACTAACAACCTGGTTTCGTCTCACCGGAAGGCAATGCATGAATTTTGCCTGTTTGGTCAGTGCCATTTTTTCCGGGGTTACCATCCAGGCAGCATCCTGCGACAGTATCTGCCCGTAATCGTTATAATTGCTCCAGTTTTTGGCATAAATAAAATCGGCATCTTTAAATGCTTCCTCCTGGTTGTGGGTAACGGTACTGTTTTTGGTCACTTCCGGATTGAGCTCATAACCTTCCGGATGTGTAATAACAAAATCAACATTAGCGAGCTGCATCATTTTTATAAAGGAATTGGGAACCGCATGTGGCAAAGCTTTCGGGTGCGGTGCCCATGTTAAGACCACCTTCGGCTTTTGGGTCGTCTTGTATTCCTGTATGGTCAGTATATCGGCAACCGCCTGTAGCGGATGTTCCGTGGCGCCTTCGAGGCTGATTACCGGCACGGAGGCATACTGAACAAAGGCGTTGATGACGTGTTCTTCTTCATCTTTTTCCTTATCGGTTAACGAAGGAAAACTGCGAATGGCGATAATGTCGCAATATTGGGAGATTACCTGTGCCGCTTCTTTTGCATGTTCGGCTTTGTCGCCGTCCATAACCGCACCATCTTCAAATTCCAGGCTCCAGCCTTCGTTGTTGAGGTTCATGGTAATGCAGTTCATGCCCAGATTAGCAGCTGCTTTTTGAGTGCTCAGTCGGGTTCTTAAGCTGGGATTGAAAAATAACAGTCCCAGGGTTTTGTTTTCGCCTGCTGTTTTGTTGGCATAAGGATTGGATTTGATCTGTTTGGCTAATAGAAGCAACTCGTCCAGATCGTCAATATGGTTTACGGATGTGAAATATTTCATGTTGTTTTAGGTTAAGGTTGCGAGCGCATTTTTGAGCCCTTTTACAAAATAATCAGTGTCGTCTTTGGTGATGGATAATGGCGGCAGTATGCGCAGCAGGTTTTTCTGTGCGGCATTGCCAGTAAAGATGTATTCTTCATAAATGAGCTTTTTACGCAGTTCGCTAACGTCAAAATTAAATTCCAGTCCGAGCATTAGTCCTCTGCCTTTCACTTTTTTGATTTCGGGAAATTGTTGCATCTGATCGCAGAAATAATCATGCTGAAGACGGACATTGTCAATCAAAGCTTCTTTTTCGATGGTTTCCAATACCGAAAGAGCCGCAGCACAAGCCAGGTGGTTGCCGCCAAATGTGGTTCCCAGCAAACCATAGGAGGCTTTGAATCTGGGACTGATTAAAATACCGCCAACAGGAAAACCGTTGCCCATTCCTTTTGCCATCGAAATGATGTCCGGCTGAATTCCGTGGTGCTGATGGGCAAAGAATTTACCGGAACGGCCGTAACCGCTTTGGATTTCATCCAGGATCAGGATAACGTTATGGGCTTTACAGAGCTGTTGCAATGCCTGAAAGAAAGCGGTTGTACCTTCGTCCAGTCCGCCAACACCCTGAATGCCTTCGATAATTACGGCACAGACGTCGCCTTTGGCAATTTCATCGGCTACCGAACCGATGTCGTTTAACGGTAGGAATACGACTTCGTGTTTATTGTTAACCGGCGCTGTGATAGCGGGATTGTCGGTTACGGCAACCGCGGCAGAAGTACGTCCGTGAAACGCTTTTTGAAATGCAATGATCCTGGATTTTCCATTGTGGAAAGAAGCGAGTTTTAAAGCATTTTCGTTGGCTTCCGCGCCGGAGTTGCACAGGAATAAGGAATAGTCGGGATAACCGGAAAGCTGTGCTGTTTTTTGTGCCAGTTGTTCCTGGATAGGGTTTACTATCGAATTGGAGTAAAATCCTATTTTCTGTACCTGTCCGGTAATCGCACTAACATAGGCTGTATGGGAATGACCAATGGAAATAACGCCGTGGCCTCCGTAGAAGTCAAGGTATTCCTGGTTGTTGGCATCCCATACTTTAGCGCCCATGGCTCTGGTTGGGGTTATGTTGTATATGGGGTAAACGTTGAATAGATTCATTTTTTTAGTTTTTAAATAGTGAAAAGTAAAGGGCAATTAGCAAAGGGCAATTAGCAAAAAGCAAAGGGCAAAATGTAAATGGCAAAGGGCAAAAGCAAATTGGGATTAGAAATTACCGGATTTTAATTGCAAGCCTGTTTTCTCATCTAAGCCGAACATCAGGTTCATGTTTTGAATGGCCTGACCGGATGCGCCTTTGATGAGGTTATCAATAATGGAAGTTACCAACAGGTAATCTCCTTTTTTGGTAAGGCTGATCAGGCATTTATTGGTCTGTACCACTTGTTTCAAATGGATGTTTCCGGTGGTGACCACAACAAACGGTTCCTTTTCGTAAAAGGCCTGAAACTGTTTTACATGTGTGTCCAGTGATTTGTCAGTTTTGGTATACAGCGTTGCAAAAATGCCTCTGGTAAAATCGCCGCGGTTGGGTATAAACAACAGTTCCTGACAGAAATCGGTCTGTGTGATGGCCAGACTTTGCTGTATTTCATCCAGATGCTGGTGTTCAAAGGCTTTGTAATGGGACATATTGTTGTTTCGCCAGCTGTGATGCGTTGTTTCCGAAGGCTGTACGCCGGCACCGGTACTTCCGGTAGTGGCATTAATATGAATACTGTTTTGCAGTTCCTGGTGCTGTGCCAACGGTAGTAAAGCGAGCTGAATAGCCGTAGCGAAACAGCCCGGATTGGCAATAAACTGTGCTTTCTGTATGGCTTTTTTGTTCCATTCCGGCAGTCCGTAAACGAAGGCTTCCGCATCTTTCTGCAAACGGAAGTCATTTCCGAGATCGATGATACGGGTGTGACCGGCAAAAGAATGTGCCGCTAAAAAGGCTTTCGATTTGCCGTGTCCCAGGCAAAGGAACAAGACATTGATTTCCGGGTTTACTGTATCGGTAAATAGTAAGTCCGTTTCACCAAGGAGGTCCTGATGCACATCTGTTACCGGTTTACCGGCATTGGTGGTGCTGTAAACAAAGTCGACTACAGCCTTAGGATGGTTATTCAGTAAACGCAACAGTTCTCCGGAAGTGTAGCCGGAACCTCCGATAATACCAGCATTAATCATAATCCAGATAATTTACATGTGAATAAATAGTTTGTGCATTGCCCAGAATTTTAATGAATCCTTTGGCTTCTTCGGGCGTCCAGGCGTTGTTCATTTCGCCATATTGCCCGAACCGGGAATTCATCAGGTCGTGAGCCGATTCTACTCCGTCCAAAGAGAAATGGTAGGGCTTTAGCGTTACGGTCACTTTTCCGCTGACTGTTTTTTGAGAGTCTGTCAGGAAGGTTTCGATATTGCGCATAACCGGATCCAGGAATTGCCCTTCATGAAACAACATGCCGTACCAGTTGCCCAATTGTTCTTTCCAGTACTGCTGCCATTTTGTGAGTACGTGTTTTTCCAGCAGGTGATGAGCTTTGATAATGAGTAAGGGTGCCGCGGCTTCGAATCCGACTCTGCCTTTAATACCGATGATGGTATCGCCCACGTGTATGTCTCTGCCAATAGCAAATGCGCTTGCCAGAGCTTCCAGTTTGAGGATATTGTTCGCCGGAATGTCTTTTTGATGATTGATGCCGACCAATTCTCCTTTTTCGAATTCAAGGATCACTTTTTCAGGTACGGTTTTTTGTAATGGCGACGGATAAGCTTCTTCCGGTAACGGCAGGTGTGAGGTTAGGGTTTCTTTTCCGCCCACACTGGTTCCCCAGATTCCTTTGTTGATAGAGTATTGCGCTTTTTCCCAGGAATAGTTGATGCCGTTTTGCTGTAAAAATTCCACTTCCTGCTGGCGGGACAATTGCAGGTCTCTGATGGGGGTGATAATTTCAATTTCGGGTGCAATGGTTTGAAAAATAAGGTCAAAACGAATCTGGTCGTTTCCGGCTCCGGTACTGCCGTGCGCAATTGCTGCCGCTCCGTTTGCTTTGGCATATTTTATGACTTCCAATGCCTGGAAAACACGTTCGGCACTGACCGAAAGGGGATAGGTGTTGTTTTTGAGTACGTTGCCGAAAATCAGGTATCTGATGGCTTTGTTATAGTATTTTTCAACAATGTCCAGGTTGGTATGCTGTGTGCTGCCCAATGCATAGGCTCTGGCCGTAATGGTTTCCAGTTCGGCTGCGGTAAAGCCTCCGGTATTTATTAGGACTGTATGTACTTCGAAACCGTTTTGGATTAAATACGTCAGGCAGAAAGAGGTGTCTAAACCACCGCTATAGGCCAATACTACTATTTTGGAATGATTGTTCTGAGTTTTGTTCATGGTATTATTTTTTTAAGAAAAGTGCCTGTTTGATGCTTTTTAATCTGCCCAGCACTTTTTTGTTAAAGGTGTATTCCTGTTCCTGGTTTTTCTTTTCTTTCGGGTCGTACAGCATTCCGGTGCAAAGGCACATTTTGTTTTCTTTGCGTTGCAGGATATCGAAATTCGTACAGGTTTTGCAGCCTGCCCAAAAACTGGGATCATCGGTTAGTTCCGAAAAAGGAACGGGACGATACCCGAGGTCGGAATTGATTTTCATAACCGCTAAACCGGTGGTTATTCCGAAGATTTTTGCTTCCGGATACTTTTTCTGGGAATACTCAAATACAAAAGTTTTGATCTTTTTTGCCAATCCGAGATGCCTGTAGCCGGGATGTACGATCAATCCGGAATGGGCTACGAATTTTCCGTGCTGCCAGCTTTCGATATAGCAGAATCCGGCAAATTTTCCATTCTCCAAAGCGATCACAGCTTCCTGTAAATCGATCTTTTTATGGATGTATTCCGGAGTTCTCTTGGCAATTCCGGTACCTCGCTGCAGGGCAGATGTTTCGATGGTGTCGCAAATTTCCTGCGCATAGTGATAATGCTCCTTTTGAGCAATAACAATGATTACATTCATTTCTAACAATGATGAATAAAGGATTAATAGAAAATAAAAAATAGGGGGTGTGGTTCGAGCCTAAAAGAAATTAGTGTCGAAAAGAGCAGCCTTTACCGTCGTGTTGTCAGTATTACAGACTGTAATGCTAAAAATATAAATGTGTTGTTAAGACTGTTTTGTCCTGATACAAAAATTACTGGTTCCAAAATGGGAAATATGAGAAATGAATAACAATATGAAAAACTCGGGTACTAGAAAGTCGACCGCTCTGTCCGGGAAGATAGGATCAGGGTTTTCCGTGTAGAAAAGTTACTATGTAACGTTGTTGTTTTCATTGCTGCAAATGTAAAAGATTTTGTAATAGGATGTGTTAAAAAATACAGAAAGTGATTTTTTTAACAATAGAAGTCCCTGTTTACAGGGCTTTACACTAAAAAAAATCCGGAGCATTGCCCCGGATTTAAACAAAAAAGAAAGGATTTATTTCTTAATAATCTTACGAATGTATTCTTTATTGTCGGCTGTAATCTTGACAATATAGATTCCCGCAGCAAAATTACGAATGTCAATCTGCTCGGATACGGTGTTGTCTGCCGGTGTCAGATTGTTTTCTAATACGATACGTCCGTTGGTATCGATCAGCATCAGATGAAGCTGTTTTACGGCTATATTTTCAATGGAAAGGTTGATTATTCCGTCTGACGGGTTAGGGTATAAGTTTAAGCTGTCAAATCCGTTCGGAGCTGTTTCACCAGCCATTTTCGCACCACAGCTGGTTGCTGTTACGCTGCGGGTACCGTTCGAATTACTGATTGTTCCCACACTGTTTTTGGCAACCATCGAATACGTATAGGTAGTACCGGCAGTGATCAGGTAAGTGTTTAAGAATGACGTTCCTGTAACATCCGGAGCATACAGGTTACCGTTTCTGTAAATATCATAAGTAGTGGCATTGGCAGAAGCGGTCCAGGTAACGTTAATGGCACTGGTAGTACCGCTGCAGGTTGCTGTTGCAGTTACCGTAAAGGCTCCCGGAGTACTGCAGGATGGCGGTGTAGCCGACAGGGTTCCGTTTGAATTATTGGTACTGCTGCTGGCATTTTTAGCTTTTACATAGTAGGTATAGGCAGTTCCGGCGGTAACGGCGGTATTCAGGTATTGTGTTCCTGTAATGCTGCTGGCATATAAAGCACCGTTTCTGTAAATATCGTAGCTGGTGGCATTGGCAGAAGCCGTCCAGTTCAGTCTTACGCGGGTAGCTGTTCCGTTGCATTCCGGTGTAGCGGTCAATGTGAATGCGCCCGGAGCGGTAACGCTGCAGGTCAGGTTCAGGTTGGATTTTAAAGCATTAAAGTAGGCAGACGCAAAAGAATCCCTCCAGGTGGAGCTTGTTAGTTTTGTAGCATCGGCAGAATCCACAAAACCGATCTCATTTAAGCATCCTGTAGCGGAAGAATAGCGTAAAACACCCAAATGATAGGCCAGGAAGCTATTGTCTTCCACGCAGCGTCTGTTTGTCCAGGAACCGTAAGAAACCATATCGGCCTGGATTTTTTGTGCAAAAGCAATATCCGGAGCGGTATTGGTATCGTCATAAGTACAATAGAAAGTCTCGGTTCCGGTACCACCGCCGGCGTTACAGTGAACGCTCAATAAACGGTCGGCATTCCAGTTATTGGACATCGTTGCTCTTTGGGTAACGGATGTCCAGCTGTTTAGGTTTGTGGTTCGGGTCATGTATACAGTCCACGTACAGCTGTTCTGGATCAGGGTACGGGTTCGTAAACCCACTTCCAGAGAAGTTTCTATTTCGGTTGCGGTTCTTCCGTCGGGATTGTCACTGGTTGAGGTGCCATATCCGTGACCCGGATCGATAACGATTATCTGAGCATTTGCCATAAAGGTCACTACTAAGGCAAACAGGAGTGCAGTTATTTTTTTCATGTGTTTAGTTTTTTAGTTGAGAAGTGAAAATTCTACCGGTTTTATCATCCGAAAACATTATCTGGTTTTTGCCGTAAAATGTTGGGAACATTTCGGTAAAAACTTCTGTATTGGTGATTTTTTTCGGTCTGAAAGTGCTGGTGTCAAAAAGGTATATCTCGGAGTTGCTTACCGTATGCCCGTCTTCACTTTCGTCTAAAAAGCCTAATAAGTATTTGTCGTCTGCCGACCAGGAAGTTGCGATTCCGGTGCCCACTTTTGTTCCTTTTCCGTCTCCGTTAAGGTCGTAAACAAAAATGTCCGGACCGTTGTGTACCGCTACTTTTTTACCGTCATTGGATAAAATAGCGTTGTAGAATTGTCCTTCATCGCCGGTAACTACCCAGCTTTTATCGCTGGCCAGATCTTTGGCTTCGATTTTTAAAGTCGTTAGGTTGGTGTAAACAACTATGTTTGTTGTTTCACCCTGAAACGAAGGCAGGAAGTTGTGATTGATGTTTGTTTTACGTTCCAGTTGTTTGGTGGTAACATCATAGGCCATAACTCTGGATTGTGAGAAATATTCTTTTTCTCCTTTTTCTTTGAAATAAAAAACGATACCGTTCTTATCCCAGCTGTAACCATAACCGCTGCCATCCTTATCGGAAATTTTGACAACAGTGTTTTTTTTCAGGTCTAAAAGATAGAGCCCTTTAAAATGCTCGCCTGTTAGCAAGGCATAGTCTCCGTTTGGAGCTACTACGGGATTGGTGTAAAATCCCTCAACATTAATGCGATTGAATTCGGATAGTTTCTGGGCATGGCCGCTGATGCCTAAAAACAACATCGAAATGAAAAGTAGGTTTTTTTTCATAATGTATAGATTTGATTTTCATAAAATTAGCATTTATATTTTATAAAACGTCAAATTTTTATTAACAAATAATTAATATTATAATGCTTGTTAATATTTTAATGCAGCCTTTCGGAAATAAAAAAAGTGCTTTAATTACTAAAGCACTTTGGTTGGTACAGCCTGAAAACAGGGGTGTTATTTACGGAATTTATTCCGGGTGATAATGTTTTTTAATTTGGATTTAAGATCTTCGCCGGTGTCAAAAACCATTTGTTCGTTGCTTGGGAACGGCACGGCTTTGCGGTCAAAATACTGGTAGTAATTTTCATCGCTGGCACGTCGGTCTCCGTTATAATTGGCATAGATGTTCTGGAAAACAAATTCACTGCTCAACGGGAAAGTTTCGATCAGCTGGTTGGTTTTAAAATCGATATAATCAACTTTAGCCGTTATCTGGCAGGCTTTGAATTGTGTAAATTCATAGATGTTGATCTTTATCGTACGGAAGTTGTCTACTTTAATCGGTTTGCCCAAACTGTCCCTTACCACACGTCCGTTAGCATCCAACAGGTTTTTTACGCCGTCTTTAATCTGTTTTTCCTTGATGAATTGTTTTTCTTTGATTTGTTCCGGAGTGATTTTAATGTCCCTGAAGTTTACAATTAAACCAAAATCGTAAGTCACTCCTTTTTGCCGGTTACTGTGGTAAACGGTCCATTTGTCGTTTAATCCCAGTGTGCTGAAATCCAGAAGATCGTTTTGCAGACCAACCGGAATGACCATATTGGTTTCGTTTTTTGTATAGACGTTTACAAAGTCGGTACCTTTAAATTGTGCCTCATCCATTAATTTTTTGACATCTTTAAAGCCCGGGCTTAAGGTTTCCAGATAAGCGAAATCGTCGTAAGCTCTTCTGAAATTCATTTTGTCGTTGGTAGCCAACAAAGCTTTGGAATTGTTGTACAGGTGTTTGGCAAGTGCATTTTTGCTGCTTATGATCTGATCGGAATAATCGTCAAAAGGGAAAAGGGCATTGCGTTTTTCTTTCAGTAATTGCAAAGGCAATAGCGGGCGGATGCGTTCCTGGCGGTTGTTAAGCTGCAAATAGGTATTGTACAGTTTTTCCAGTTTGGAAGGATTGGCATCTTTTATCAGTAAATCGATAGTCCGTAAATCACGTTCTTTGGCTTTGGCAAACGCTTCTTCCAGTAAATAGACATAATCCTGTTTACCTTTGGCATTTTTGTTATTGCTCAGTCCTTCGATAGCACGGTTAATAGCACCGTCATAATCGCCTTCGCTGATCATGCTTTGGGTTTGTTTGACACCACAGGAATAAACAAATGCTATTACGGAGAACAGCGCTATAATTTTCTTCATAAATCGGACATTTTACTTTGGGTCAAAAATATAATTTTTTTAAGAGGTATTTTCGGTCAGGACATAAAAAAACTCCGAATTTAATCCGGAGTTTGATTTTGATTCGGAAAGAATCTATTTTCTTTCGAAAGCGGGAAGCAGTTTACTGGAAACTTCTCCGAATCCGATTCTTACATTGTTATTCTGGCAGTATCCTTTCATGATTACAGTATCGCCGTCATTGATAAATTTACGTTCGGAACCGTCATTCATTTTAATCGGGTTTTTTCCGCCCCAGGTTAATTCCAGCATCGAACCGAAACTGTCTTCTGTTGGACCGGAAATAGTACCGGAACCCATCATATCACCTGAATTCACACGGCAACCGTTGATGGTGTGGTGTGCCAGCTGCTGACTCATTGTCCAGTACATGTATTTGAAGTTGGATTTACTAACGCTGGTTGCTTCTGCGTTTTCCGGTGCAATTAATACTTCCAGGTTAATATCGAAAGCATGATCGCCGGTTTGCTGTAAATAAGGCAGCGGAGCCGGTTCCTGTACAGGACTTGCCACGCGGAAAGGTTCCAAAGCATCTAAGGTTACAATCCACGGAGAGATGGAAGAGGCAAAGTTTTTCGCTAAGAATGGTCCCAGCGGCACATATTCCCATTTCTGGATGTCACGGGCACTCCAGTCGTTTAGTAAAACCATACCAAAGATATAGTCTTCGGTTTCACCAACAGGGATATTTTCGCCCATGATGTTGGCATCGGTTGTGATGAAAGCGGTTTCCAATTCGAAATCCACCGTACGGGAAGGTCCGAATACCGGTTGTGTTTCTCCGTTTGGAAGGGTTTGTCCCATCGGGCGGTGAATCGGGATTCCGGAAGGAACTATCGTTGAACTTCTTCCGTGGTAACCCACCGGAATGTGCAGCCAGTTTGGCAATAAGGCATTGTCCGGATCACGGAACATTTTACCAACATTAGTAGCATGTTCTTTACTGGAATAGAAATCAGTATAATCACCGATTAAAACCGGCAATTGCATTTCAATATCGTTAACATTGAAAATCACAACTTCTTTGTGCGCTTCATTATCTCTTAATTGCGGATTTACGGCGTCAAAAATTTCAGCCAGGCGGTTACGAACCAATCGCCATGTTTTTTTTCCATCGGAGATAAAGTCGTTCAGCGTATCCTGCATGAACATATCGTCTGTTAATTCTATTCCTTCAAAGTACCCTAATTGTTGTAAGGCTCCCATATCGATCGCAAAATCACCAATACGAGTTCCTATGGTTACGACATCGTCTTTTGTTATGAAAACTCCAAATGGAATATTTTGGATTGGGAAATCGCTGTTTTCAGAGACGTGTAACCACGATTTTCTGTTAGGGTCATTGGCACTTATAGGCATATTGTTTGTTGTTTTTGTTGTTGAAAAATTCGAAATCAAATATAGTCCCTATTGTGAATTTAACAAACGATTTTCGTATTTTTGAACTCAATTTAACGAAATATTATAAAATGCAACGCGACGAACAAATTTTCGACTTAATTCTTGAAGAACAAGATAGACAAATTCACGGACTGGAACTTATTGCTTCTGAGAATTTCGTGAGTGATCAGGTAATGGAAGCAGCGGGTTCTGTTTTAACAAATAAATATGCAGAAGGATATCCCGGAAAAAGATACTATGGCGGATGTGAAGTAGTGGATGTTATTGAGCAGATTGCGATAGACAGAGCGAAGGCTTTGTTTGGAGCGGCTTATGTGAATGTACAACCGCATTCCGGTTCTCAGGCCAATACAGCTGTTTTTGCTGCCTGTTTAAAACCGGGTGACAAAATATTAGGTTTTGACCTTTCACACGGTGGTCACTTAACACACGGTTCACCGGTTAATTTCTCCGGAAAATTATACAATCCTGTATTTTACGGAGTAGAGCAGGAAACAGGAATGCTGAACTATGATAAAATTCAGGAAATTGCTACGAAAGAGCAGCCTAAATTGATCATTGCAGGTGCTTCTGCGTATTCCCGCGATATGGATTTTGCGCGTTTCAGAGCAATTGCAGACAGCGTTGGGGCTATTTTAATGGCAGATATTTCACATCCTGCCGGATTAATCGCGAAAGGATTAATGAATGACCCGGTTCCGCATTGTCATATTATTACGACTACGACACACAAAACATTAAGAGGTCCGAGAGGAGGAATGATCATGATGGGGAACGATTTTGAGAACCCATTCGGAATCAAGACACCTAAAGGAGAAATCAGAATGATGTCGTCTTTATTGGACGGAGCTGTTTTTCCTGGAAATCAGGGCGGACCGTTAGAGCATATCATTGCCGCTAAAGCGGTTGCTTTTGGGGAAGCTTTAACCGATGAGTTTTTCACTTATGCAATGCAGGTACAAAAGAATGCAAAAGCGATGGCTGCTGCCTTTGTGAAAAGAGGGTATAACATCATTTCCGGAGGAACGGACAATCACATGATGTTAATTGACCTGAGAAATAAGAATATTTCCGGTAAAGAGGCTGAAAATGCTTTGGTAAAAGCGGAAATTACCGTTAATAAAAACATGGTTCCTTTTGATGATAAATCACCATTTGTAACCTCTGGTATCCGTGTGGGAACTCCTGCCGTTACTACCCGTGGATTGGTGGAAGCCGATATGGAAACAATTGTTGCTTTGATTGATAAGGTAATTATGAACCATACAAACGAAGAAATTCTTGAAGAAGTTGCCGACGAAGTAAACGATATGATGAGCGAAAGAGCGATGTTCGTTTTTTAATCAGCGATCAGTAAATATTAAAAATCCCTCTTTTTAGGAGGGATTTTTTGTTTTTATTCCGGTAACAAAATTAAATGATAAAAGAGTTGACATCTATATTGAATCCCATTGTAAAAAGGGACTAAAAATAGTCTGGAGTAGTGTAAACGTTATAAC
Source organism: Flavobacterium sp. UBA4197 (assembly GCF_002379575.1). Taxonomy (NCBI): domain Bacteria; kingdom Pseudomonadati; phylum Bacteroidota; class Flavobacteriia; order Flavobacteriales; family Flavobacteriaceae; genus Flavobacterium; species Flavobacterium sp. UBA4197. The sequence continues at coordinate 21,470 of NZ_DFUB01000005.1, read as the reverse complement.
AACTGGCTGAAGTTAATTATCAGCACAATCAGTTGTCTTATTAGCATAATCATTATCTGTACCATAAGTAAATCAATGACTTTATAAAGGTTTAACGGACTGCAAGTTACAAAAAAAGGAATAAACGTTTTACGGTTTTTCCTATTATTTTTTATGGATATTCTTAATAAAATCATAAATTTTGCAGTGTAATGCCGCCTATATTCCGGTTCCGGGTTTCCGATGGATGCCCGTCTAAACAGGTAAAACAATAAACTGATATCACAAATCAAAACTTCCGTTGTTTTTAGGGCATGGTTGTTTTCTTTTTTTGAAAAAAATAGAAAAAGCAGCTAAACAGGCATTGTGTTTGATAATTAAAATAGCGTTAAAAAGCGGCATAATATTTTTATGTCGTCCTTAATTTGTTATTTTTAAACTTTAAAAAAATTTCAGCCTGGTGAAATCGTTATATTTATTATTTCTTGTAATCGGATTATCCGTAAATGGTTTTGCGCAAAATGATTTTATCATCAAATCCAAACCGATACCGCGTTTGAAGATACCCATCGCCGCTCCGGATAAAGCATCGAATACCACTGCTTTTCCATCGATGAATTTTGGGGCTTCCATTTTTGATACTCCTGTGAATCCTTTAGATGCTTTAAAACCAAATACGTCTTCTTTTCAGATTGGCGATACCAATAATTCCGGTTTTGGCAGCGAAAAAGAGAAGTTCGCAAATCCGGGAGAGGTATATGTGGACAGGCTGAAACAGGATTTTAAAGGAGAAGGCAACGGCGATTCCAGGATTTTTAAAAGAGATCAGTCCTTTGGTGAGATCAGAACGAAATCGGAATTTGTAAAAATACTGTATCGTGACCATGAATATGTAGACGGGGATATGATTAAGGTACTGGTTAACGGTAAGATTGTGGTTGCCCAGGTAATACTACAGGGCGATTTTAAAGGAATTACACTGGGTCTGGAAAAGGGATTCAACAAACTGGACTTTGAAGCGCTAAACCAGGGAAGTTCCGGTCCCAACACAGCGGAGTTTAATATCTTTGATGATAAAGGACAGACGCTGTCGGCAAACCGATGGGATCTGGCCACCGGCTTTAAGGCAACAATAATGATTATCAGAGAATAATATAAAAACAAAAAATCCCTTTAAAAAGGGATTTTTTATTTAGTCTCTTTCGGGCTGCAAACCACTTGCAATCGCAATCCGGTTCCAGCTGTTAATGGTTACTATGGCAAACATCACCTGGGCAAGATAGTTGTCGTCTTTTAAAGCCTCCTGTGCTCTTTTAAAGGTAGCATCCGATACATGGTGCTGGATCAGGGTCATTTCTTCCGTTAATGCTAAAATAGACTGCTCTTCTTCGGTAAAGAAAGGTGTATCTCTCCAGGCATTCAATGCATAAATCCGTTGTTCCGTTTCGCCGGCTTTTCGGGCATCTTTGGTGTGCATGTTAATGCAGAATGCACAGCCGTTAATCTGGGAAGCTCGGATTTTTATCAGCTCTTTGTGGGTAGTGGTCAGTTTGGAACTGCTTAAATATTTTTCAAAGGCATACATTATTTTATATGCTTCCGGTTCTACCTGACTAAGGTTTATTCTAATGTCCATAACTATTGATTTTTAATATTATAGGACAAAGTTATGGGCTGCAAACCGGAAAAAAATTAAGAAAACCTAAGAAATACTATTTTGTGTTTTTTTTTCGGATTTCACTCAGGTATTCCGGTGTCAAGCCCAGAAAGGACGCCAGCATGTATTGCGGTACGCGCTGGATAAAGCCCGGATACAGTTTGGCGAACTGGGAGTAACGTTCTTCTCCCGATAAAGCAAATATATACTGGATCCGGATTAAAGAAGCGGTATAGGCTCTTTCCAGGTTTTTACGGAAATAGCTCTCCATTTTCGGAACCCGGAGAAACAGTTCTTCTTCTTTTTCCTTGCTGTAATACAACACTTCCGAGCGTTCCAGTGCCTGTATGTAAAACTTTGACGGCTGTCCGGATGAAAAGCTGACATAATCGGTTATCCACCAGTTTTCAAGTCCGAACTGAATAACCTGTTCCCTTCCGTTTTCGGTTATGATATACAAACGGAAACAGCCTTTAAGGATAAAATAGTTGTATTTGCAAAGACTGCCTTCCTGTAGCAGAAAGTCTTTTTTGGCAATATCTTTGGAACTGAAATACGTTTTTATGATGTTTTCGTCTTCAGCAGTAAGGGATACGGATTTTTTAATATGAAGAAAAAGTTGTTCAAACATAGCAGGAGCTTTGGTATAAAGATAATCGATTCTTAGCGGATAGCTTTGGTTTTAAGCATAGTATTTTGCCGGAACAATGGTTTCCGGAAAGGTACATCTTTAATCGTTATAGTTCTTTTGAAAGCCGGATAAGGTGTCTGCACTTAATTCCGTTTTCATAAATAGGCTCTTTATAATTTGTGGTAAAGAAGTCTTTTTCAATATTAAAAATGTCAAATCCCTGTTTCTGGTATAAATAGAGCTGACCGATGCTGGAATTGCCGGTGGCAATTTGAATGGTCCGAAAACCTTTTTTCCGGGCTTCTCCGGCGGCATGGTCAAGCAGTTGCTTTCCAATTCCTTTTTGCTGACAGGCTTCCTGTACGGCTATGTTTTTGATCTCTGCCGTTCCGGCATCTATGGGAAACAGTACATAAACTCCAACGGCGGCTGTTCCGGCATACATCACAAATACAAACGACTGATGGATATAACTGTCAATCATTGCTTTTGACGGATCGGCCAGATATAATAAATCATACGGCAGCGGCTCGGTCTTATCCAGTTGTTTTATGGTCATTTAGTTTTTGTTTAAGGTCAGCTTTGTTAAGTCTTCTGCGCTGTTTCTAAAAGTTACTGTAGCGGAATCTTTATTCTTTAATGGTGAAGGTTGGGTCACAATATAACAATGATCGATGTTCTCGTAGTTGATGTCGTCAATCTGAACGATTTCGTCACCAATGCCCACGGTTCCTCTTATGGCATCGTCCCAGATAATCCCCACGACTAATTTGTCGTTAACGATAGTGGGCTTGAAACCAAATTGTTTTTCCTTTAGGTCATAGCTTTCCCTGAAAGGCTCAAAATAGAAGTATTTGTTTTTATAATCGATGGTTACGATACCGTGATTGAGCAGTTCGGCACCAAATCTGGAGTTTTGATCGCTGGTAGTTTCAACGGTTGCGTTTTTAAAAGGGATACCGTTAATTTTTATTTCCGGAATGGTAAAGCGGTAATTTTTGGTACCGCCGGCATTGCCAAAAATACCGATGGTGGCATTGCCATAACCTTCCTGTGTATTGGTAAAGAGGTTTTCATTTTTAAAAATATCATAGGCTCTTAGTGACATATCGTATAAATTGTTCATACCGGTATCGAATAAAAGCTGTTCTCTGACACTTTTTTTATTTCGTAGCTCAATGGTAATATACGGACTGCTCTGATTGTCCACGAGTATTAATTTTGAAGCATGTTTTTTATTCAGGTTTAATTTGGAATGATTGTCGGTTATGACAATGGTTTGCTTTGTAGAAGAAAGATGCAGGATGGAATTTCGCAGCATGTTACTGCCGATGAATCCATCAATGTTCATGCATTCGGAAATCAGTTTGTTGTCGCTAACCAAAGCCGGAACACCATTAAAGGCAATATTGCCCAAGGTGACTTCCGGTAAAGAAACCATTTTCAGGCTGTCGATTGTTCCGTTGGCATCTGTAATATTGGCATTGGTAAGCACTGCCGGTTTGAGATGGTCGTACAGTTTTTTTGTGATAATGCAGGGCGCACCGGTATCGAGCAGGAAACGATAGGTTTTATTCTGGATGACAACCGGTATGATAATCTTATTGTTTACATTTTCGTATGCAATCTCCGCATGATAATCCTTTTGACTGGTTCCGCCCTGGTTGAAGGTAAACTGCTGGGCAGTGGTTGTAAATGGAATGAAGCATAGCAACAGGAGGCATAGGTAATGTTTCATAGAATTTGGTTTTATTTCGATAAATATACAAATTCACGGTTAACGATTAATTCCGTAAAATGTTAAACTCAAAAAAATGATATCCGGTTTATAATAAAAAAAAACAGCCTCATTACAACAATGAGGCTGGGCTGTAAAACGAATTACGGTTTTTATTTTTTTGGTTTGGGAAGATTATCAGACGTTTTTTTCTGTTTGGAAATCTCTTTTACCAATACATATTTTAAAGATGAGGCATCTGCCGGTGGATTGTCTACTTTTTCTTCTTTTACTTCCAGCACATATTCATTTCCTTCTTCATACTTGAATCCTTCAATACCGCTGTACCAGAACTCCCAGTCTTTTTGACCGTCTTTTTTGATCAACAGGCATTTCTGCGGGGCTACTCCGGTACAGTCTGCCTGCTGTGAGGCGATTGTGAGCTGGAAAGTTGCCGCCACTTCGGCTTTTTGCGGTAATCCTTCCGATACTTTAGCTGTTTTGGAAATTTCCTTTACCAAAACATATTTCATAGCGGGTGCATCTGCCGGCGGATTGTCGATTTTTTCTTCTTTTACTTCCAATACATATTCATTTCCTTCTTCATAGTTGAATCCTTCAATTCCACCATAAAGATTTTCCCAGTCTTTCTGATTTTCTTTTTTAATCAACAGACATTTTTGCGGGGCTACTCCAACACAATCTGCTTCCTGTGAAGCAATTGTTAGTTTCATCACTTCGTTTTTGTTACAGGAAGTAAACAAAAATAGTGACAGTAAAAAATACATTACAGGTCTAAACATAAAACTTGATTTTAAGATTATTGATTTTGTTGAATGCTGTTTTATCCGACCAATGCGGATAGAAACGAATGTAGTAAAGTGGATGTATATTACAAATATAGCATTTTTTGTTATAAAAATCGTATTAAATGTGGGAATACCGGCTATAAAAAAAACCGTCTTGAATTTCAAAACGGTTTTTTTATAGGTATTGTAATGTATATTATAAGTGGATCACTTCGCCATAAGCATCGGCAACAGCTTCCATTACAGCTTCACTCATGGTTGGGTGAGGGTGGATAGCTTTCAGGATTTCATGTCCTGTAGTTTCCAGTTTACGCGCTACAACTGCTTCAGCAATCATGTCGGTAACACCGGCTCCAATCATGTGGCATCCTAACCATTCTCCGTATTTAGCATCGAAGATCACTTTTACAAAACCGTCCGGAGTACCGGCAGCTTTTGCTTTTCCTGATGCAGAGAAAGGGAATTTACCCACCTTGATTTCATATCCTTTTTCTTTAGCCTGTTTTTCAGTCAATCCAACGGAAGCAATTTCCGGAGTAGCGTATGTACAACCTGGAACGTTTCCGTAGTCGATTGGCTCTACATGTAATCCGGCGATTTTTTCAACACAAAGAATACCTTCAGCAGAAGCAACGTGTGCCAAAGCCTGTCCCGGTACAACATCTCCGATGGCATAATAACCCGGAATGTTTGTTTGATAGTAATCGTTTACTAAGATTTTATCTCTGTCTGTCGCAATTCCAACTTCTTCCAAACCGATGTTTTCAATGTTGGATTTGATTCCTACAGCAGAAAGTACGATATCGGCTTCTAAAATTTCTTCCCCTTTTGCTGTTTTTACCGTTGCTTTAACACCTGTTCCGGTTGTATCAACTTTTTCAACAGAAGCATTTGTCATGATTTTGATACCTGCTTTTTTCAATGAACGCTCAAATTGTTTTGAGATATCTTCGTCTTCTACAGGAACAATATTTGGCATGAACTCAACAATAGTAACATCGGTTCCCATTGCATTGTAAAAATGAGCAAACTCAACACCAATAGCACCGGAACCAACAACAATCATCGATTTAGGCTGCTCGGCTAAAGTCATTGCCTGACGGTATCCGATTACTTTTTTACCATCCTGCGGTAAGTTTGGCAATTCACGGGAACGGGCTCCGGTAGCGATGATAATATGATCTGCTGTATATTCCGTTACTTTTCCGTCTTTATCCGTTACGTCAATTTTTTTACCCGGTTTTACTTTACCGAAACCGTCAATAACGTCAATTTTATTTTTTTTCATCAAGAACTGAATCCCTTTGCTCATTCCGTCTGCAACACCACGGCTGCGGGAAATAATAGCATTGAAATCTTTATCAAATTCTTTGATCGTTAATCCGTAATCTGAAGCGTGTTTTAGGTAGTCAAAAACCTGAGCAGATTTTAATAATGCTTTTGTTGGAATACATCCCCAGTTTAAGCAAATACCACCTAAGTTTTCTTTTTCGATAATGGCTACTTTAAAGCCCAATTGTGATGCTCTGATAGCTGTTACATATCCACCCGGACCACTTCCTAAAACAATAATATCGTATTTCATAAAAGTATAATTTCTAATGAATTTTCTGCGTACGAAAATAGGGATTTATTTGTTTATTGAAAAGTTTCGTACTATCAATTTTTAAAACGTGTGGAAAATTAATAGCCTAAAAATATTGTTTTAATAGCTTTTAAAAGAAATTTCTAGCAATTTTTCAACTTTTCAATCATAAATCACGGTTGTCGTATTTATTCCGTAATGGCAAACTGTGAATAATAAAGGTTTTTATAGAAACCGTCTTCTTTATTGAGCAGTTCATAATGGGTGCCTTCTTCTACAATTTCTCCTTTGTCCATTACGATGATTTTATCGGCATTGATAATGGTTGCCAAACGGTGTGCAATCACGATGGAGGTTCTTCCCTGCGTGATGGTTTCGGTTGCCCGCTGTATCAGTTCTTCCGAATAGGAATCGATGGAAGAAGTGGCTTCATCAAGGATCAAAACGCTTGGATTGCTCACAAAGGCTCTTAAAAAGGCGATAAGCTGACGTTGTCCGGAAGACAGCATCACACCGCGTTCTTTTACATTATAGTCGTAACCTTCCGGCAGGCTCATGATAAAATCATGTACGCCTATTTTTTGTGCTGCGTTAATAACATCTTCGCGGCTAATGGCCGGATTGTGCAGGGTAATATTGTTTAAGATCGAATCGGCAAATAAAAAGACATCCTGTAATACAATGGCAATTTGTTTGCGAAGGCTTTCGATTGTAAAATCATGTATATCGGTGTTGTCAATGCTAATTTTCCCGCTGTCAATTTCATAAAAGCGGTTCAAAAGGTTGATAATGGTGGATTTTCCGGCTCCGGTTGCTCCAACGATGGCTATGGTTTCGCCGGCCTTAACTTTCAGGTTAATGCCTTTGAGGACTTCTTCGCCCTGTATGTAGCTGAAGTGTACTTTTTCAAACTGGATATCTCCTTTAAAATGGGTCGCTTCAACGGTTCCGGATGTTTGTAAATGGTCGTCAATGTCCAATACTTCAAAAACCCTTTCGGCAGCGATTATCCCCATCTGCATTACGTTGAATTTATCCGCAATCTGACGCAAAGGATTGAATAGCATGTTAATCAGCATCGTGTAGGCAAATAAATCCCCGAAAGTGGTGGTATTGTCACCATTCAGGATGTTCAGTCCGCCATACCAAACGATACAGCCTAACGTTAGCGAAGAAACAATATCGGCTATCGGGAAGAAGATGGAGTTGTACAGGATATTTTTAAGCCATGCATCATTGTGTTTCTGGTTGATGACCTTGAATTTTTCGAATTCAATTTCTTCACGGTTAAAAAGCTGTACGATTTTCATACCGGTAACGCGTTCCTGTACAAAGGTGTTCAGGTTACCCACCTGATTACGAACTTCTTCGAAAGCAATTTTCATTTTTTGCTGGAAAACACGCGTTGCATATAGCAAAATAGGCATTCCCAAAACAACAATACAGCTTAATTTCCAGTTCATATAGAACATGATTCCCAGAATGACAACCATTTTGAGCAGGTCACTCACGATCATAAACAATCCCTGGCTGAAGATACTGGCTATGGATTCGATATCGGAAACGGAACGGGTCACTAATTTTCCAACCGGTTCGTTGTCGAAATATTTCATCCGGAAATTCGAGATATGGCGAAACAGTTTTTCACGGATATCTTTTACAATATCCTGACCTAACCAGTTTGCCCAGTAAACAAAGTAAAACTGCGAAGCGACTTCCAGAATAAGGATCAGTGCCATTAAAAGAATATACAGCAGCAATCCTTCTGCATCGTGGGTTTTCAGGTACTCATCGACAGTTTGTTTTAGTAAATAGGGACGAAGAGCAGCAAAGATGGAAAGGGATACAGCCCACAATATAACGCCGTTAAAGCGGTTTTGATAAGGCTTTGCAAAGTGCATTACTTTTCGTAAAGAAATAGATTTTATGGCTTTCATATTTATGGGCGCTCTTGGATATACGGATAGATAACTTTCGTCAGGTACAAACCGTGTGCCGGTACTGAAAAACCTGCTTCACTACGGTTTTTGCTTTCAATTATTTTTCTGAAATCATCCAATGTAGTTTTACCTAATCCAATTTTTATTAATGTCCCGACAATAGCTCTGACCATGTTTCTTAAGAAACGATCAGCGGTAATTGTAAAGACTAACCGTGTTTCGTTTTGCTGCCAATGGGCTGCCGTGATTTTGCAATTAAATGTCCTAACATCGGTATGTACTTTTGAAAAACATTCAAAATCGATGTATTCAAACAGTATTTCGGATGCCTGATTCATCGCAGCGACATCAAGCGCGTGGAAATGATACCAGCTTCCTTCATTTTCAAAGACATCTTTGAAAGTGTGGATATGATATTCATAGGTTCTGCTTGTGGCATCAAAACGGGCATGTGCCTCATCATGCAGCGGAATAAGACGGTAAACCACGATATCTTTTGGTAAAAAAGAGTTTAATTTTTGTACCCAGTAATCGGAATTTAAGGTTTCTTCATAATCAAAATGGGCATACATTTGTTTGGCGTGTACTCCGGAATCGGTTCTTCCGGCTCCAACAAGGTCGATAGGCCTGCGCAATAAAACCGTTAAAGCTTTATTTAAAGTTTCCTGAACCGATATAGCATGAGGCTGATATTGCCAGCCGTGATAGTTTTTTCCGTTATAAGCAAATTCTATGAAATATCTCAAAGTTTAATTTCCTAAATTATATAAGAAACAAAGATAAGTTAATTCGATAATTGGCAAATTTGAAAATGCTATAATTTTAAGTTAAAACATGGTAAAGTATGCTTATTTTTGTGTTTTAACAAATCGCACTATACTTCCTTAAACCTTTTCCTTTTGAAAAAAATTCTGTTACTTTCCGATACGCACAGCCATCTTGATGATACGATTCTGAAATATGTTGATCAGGCCGATGAAGTCTGGCATGCCGGTGATATAGGAGATTTATCGGTTACGGATGCCATTAAGGAACGCAAACCTTTGCGGGCGGTTTACGGCAATATTGACGATGGTAAAGCGCGGCTGGAGTTTCCGTTAAACAACCGGTTTTTCTGTGAAGGGGTTTCGGTCTGGATAACCCATATTGGCGGTTATCCCGGAAAATACAATCCGGCCATTCGTGCGGAGTTAAAACAAAATCCACCGAAACTGTTTATTTGCGGGCATTCCCATATTTTAAAAGTGCAGTTTGATAAAGAACTGAATTTGCTGCACATGAATCCCGGAGCAGCAGGAAAACACGGTTTTCATCAGATGAGAACCATGCTGCGTTTTGAGATTGACGGGGATAAAATCCAGAAACTGGAAGTGATCGAGATCGGGAAAAGAGCCTGATTTTAGTCCGGTAATTCCACTTTGATGTAAATTAATGTCCCGGTATTCGACTTGGAGTTGATATTGATGTTTCCATTCATGCTTCTTATCCGCGCTTTAATTTGTGTGAGTCCGAATCCTTCTTTGTGTTCGGTGTTTTTGGTGTCAAATCCGATACCGTTATCTTCAATGTTGATAAACAGCTGGTTGCGGTTCTGGTCGACAGAAAGGTAGGCTTTTGTGGCCCGGCTGTGTTTGATGACATTGTTTAACAGCTCGGCAACAATAAAATAGATCTTCATTTCAAACTCGCTGTTGTAGCGCGAATCTTTAGGGGTATAATTGGTAAACTCGAACTGGATCAGGGTATTCGAATTTTTTTCACAGAGATCCTGCAACGCGGCAAACAATCCCAGTTTTTCAAGTACCGGCGGAATCAGGGTGTGTGACAGATCCCTGATTTTGTCGTGGGCTTCCTTAATGATGGCTCTTGTTTTGGTGAGTTCCGGTGAGGATTCGGTTAAATTGGTTGTTTCGTAGGCCATGAGGTGTAAGCTGGCCGAAGAGAGCAGGGCGCTAATGCTGTCGTGCAGTACGCCGGCAAGTCTTTTTCGTTCAAATTCCTGACCGTCAATGGTTGCGTTAATGATGTTTTGCTGGATTTTATTGTTGACGTCTTTAAGTTTGTTTTTTTGTTTAAGGCGCAGGTTCTGGTAAAAGAAATAGAACAAAATGCTGCAAAAGGCAAACAGGGTGATAAAAATATACAGCAGTTTTTTGTTCCGGGCTTCCTTGTCTTTTAGCAGCTGCTCTTTGGTTTTGTAATTGTCCTCAATTTTATAGATTTTATATTTGGTTTCGGTATCTCTCAGCTGCGAGCTAACCCGTTCGTTAAACAGTGCTTCCGTAATGTCTATGTATTTGTTGAGATAATGATTGGCGGTTTTGTAGTCGTCCATCTTTTCGTATACATACGATAAATTGAGGTAGGTATCGGCGGTTTTAATCGAAAGTGTGTCGTTGGGCTTGGACGCTAAAATTTCAAGAAAAATATCCCGTGCTTTTTCGTTATCGTTCTTAACCTGCAAATAATAATAGGCGAGGTTGCTGCGGGTGTTGTTCATGTAGTTGGTATTGCGCGATGTTTCGGCATAGAATAGAGTCGTATCGAGGTATTTTTTAGCCAGATCGTAATTGGCGGTTTTGAGGTAAAATGCCGCACAGTTGCTGTAACCCAGATATTTTTGATTGGTTGTTCCGTTGTTTTTGGCAATGTTCAGAATCCGGTTCATATAATAACGGGAGCTGTCCATTTTGTTTTTTTCGGTAAAGATTTTGAATAATCCCTGTTGTGCCCAGGCAGCAAGGGAATCGTTTTTTTGATGAATAGCAGATTTTTCGCTTTTTCGAAGGTAATCAATCGCTTTTTTGATGTTTTTTGTTTCTTCAAAACATATTCCGATATATTTGAGAATGATGGCTTCCTGAAGATGAAGTTTTTGTTTTTCGGCTATTTGTAAGGTACTGAAAAGGGTAGTTATGGCTATATTATAGTCTTTAAGACGGATGTAGATCCGGGCTTTCTGAATGTTTTTGTTGCATAAAGCGGAATAGTTTTTATTGTAAAGATGGTATTCCGATTGTTTTTTGAGGTATTGCAACGCTTTCAGATCCTGGTGCGTGTTACTGTAATAGTCAGCCGAGTCAATTCCTGTTTGGTTTTGTGCCCAAAGAGTCTGACCTATAAAAAACAAGAGTAGAAAAGTAATTTTTTTCAATATCAGATTTCGATTACGATTTTAGGTTTTGTTGCGGTTAAGCCGTTTTCTGTTTGTTCCATGTCAATATTGAGTCTGCTGCTGCCGGAAGTAGGGATGTTTTCATCTCTTACAATATAACGGGAGGACGGTTTTTTGTCCATGTCCAGTTTTATTTCTACCCGGTGGGTATCGGTTGTTCCGTCATAAGTGTAAAGGTAATCACAGTTGTCGGGAATCGTGATCTTTAAATTAAAAGAATCATTTCCATTATCACGCACTTCATATTCTTTAAGTAAGGCCATAATTATGTAGATTTATTGGTTAATCAAATTATTCCGGATAGCAAATTTTACTAGTCCTATCGTGTTTTTTACGTTGAGTTTTTTGATTAGATTTTTCCGGTGTGTTTCTACAGTGTTGGTGCTTATAAAAAGTTCTTCGCTAATTTCCTTGCCGCTGTATTCTCTGGAAATGAGTTTTAAGATTTCCAGTTCGCGGTCGGTAATGAGCATTAATAATTCGCTGTTTTCAATGGATTTATCGTTGTTGATACCGGTAAAAGAAAGAAATATCTTTTCACGGATGGCTTTGGAATAGTATTCTTCTCCTTTGCTCACGCAGGTAATGGCATCTACGATGTGTTCGCTTGCGCATTGTTTGGTGAGGTATCCTTTTGCGCCCAGCTGTATGACCTCTTTGATTAGCTTGGCGTCGTCATAACTGGATAAAACAATAACATGGCAGGGGAAACCTTTTTCCGAAAATTCTTTTAAGACTTCTATTCCGTCTTTGCAGGGCATGTTGATGTCGATTACCAGGACGTCTACATTCTGATTGTAGATGTTTTCCAATAGTTCAACACCATTAAGGGAGTAGCCTACCACTTCGAAATTCTTGTTTGTTTTTAAAACAGCAAGAATTCCTTCTATTAAAACCAAATGGTCATCGGCTAAATGAATTCGTATTTTGGTACTCATCGCCACTGTTTTTGTTCAAATTTAACACTATTTGCGACATGTATTTATTTTAAAGGTAAATATTTTGAGATATCGTTAATTAAAAACGATAAAGTGTTTGAAAAAAACGATAAAAAAAGATTTGGGTATAAATAAAAAATCCGGATCAAATTTGATCCGGATTTTTAACGCACTAATAAACTAAGATGATAGGTTTATCGTAATCGGTCTACAGATTTTACGAGATCATCATCCTTCTTGATGGCTTTATTGGCTAAAACCAAAAAGACGATAGAAACAATAGGAAGAAGCATCCCAATACCTTTCTCAGAAACTTCCGTTTCTCCAGATAAATTTAGTGAACGATACACAAATAATCCTAGTAATATAACGTTTAATATCATGTTCAACCGGTTCATAACAAACTGGTTTTGTCTGTTTTTAAAGCTAAATATACTAATCAATGAAAGCGTGGTACTCAGGCCGCATAAAGAAACGTATACCAGATTTGACATAAAGAATACTTTTTCTCCCGCAGCATTTATCCATAAAGGGAATACGAATGGTAAAACCCCCGAAAAGATAAAAGCGATTAAAAGATATACGGACTGAATTCTCTGTATCATTTTGATTTCATTGTGGCACAAAAATAGTATTTCTTTTTTGAAAAAAAATGATACGGTATAAAATAAATTCGTATTATTGCATAGTTAAACCGTAAGTACTTCATTCTGCGGTTCTTTCGTTTCAAAAAAAATACTACCCAAAAACTTAGATCTACATTACATTTAATTTAACTAGAAAACGATTCATGTTTGATATTTCTGTATTAAAAGAAATGAAGCTTGCTGAGCTTCAAGAGATTGCGAAAATTGCGAAAATTAATAAGTACCGAAACCTTAAAAAAGACGAATTAATTTACCAGATTCTCGATCATCAAGCGACAAACCCAGAAGTCGTAAAACCAGCTTTAAAAGAAGAGGCTCCGAAACCGGAGGAAAAGGTAAAAAGAACGAGAATTGCACCGGGAAAGCCTCTGAAAAAAGAAAACAAAGCAGAAAATAAGCCTGCTGTACCAGTCAAAGAAGTGCCTAATGTAAAAGAAGCGGTTCAGCCGGTTAAGAAAGAAGAAGTTATGCCAGCTGCTGTTGAGGAAAAAGAAGTGAAAGCTTCGGAAACTGCAGCAAATAAAAAAGAAAATACTTTTACCAAGAAAAAAGAATTTCAGCAAAAACCACAACGTTTTACCAAAGAGAATAATCAAAATACACAGGCTCCTGTACAGGCGCGTTCTCAGGTAAAACAGGAGACTACCCCGGAAGAAACAGTTTCTGTTTCGAAACCTCAAAACAGTTCTAATCAGAACAACCCGCAAAACCCAAATCCAAATCCAAACCAGAAGAATAAAAAACAAAATTTCAGAGAACCTGATTATGAGTTCGATGGTATTATTGAAAGTGAAGGTGTATTGGAAATGATGCCGGACGGTTATGGCTTTTTGCGTTCTTCCGATTATAATTACCTGGCATCGCCGGATGATATTTATTTATCACAATCCCAGATTCGTTTGTTCGGACTGAAAACGGGTGATACGGTTAAAGGTGTGGTACGTCCTCCGAAAGAAGGAGAGAAGTATTTCCCGCTGGTAAGAGTGTTGAAAATTAACGGACATGATCCGCAGGTGGTTCGTGACAGGGTTTCTTTTGAACATTTAACTCCGTTGTTTCCGGAAGAAAAATTCAATCTTGCTGAAAAACAAAGTACCATTTCAACCCGAATTATTGATTTGTTTTCCCCAATAGGTAAAGGACAGCGTGGTATGATCGTGGCGCAGCCAAAAACAGGTAAAACAATGTTGTTGAAGGATATTGCCAATACCATTGCAGCAAATCATCCTGAAGTATATTTAATTGTTTTGCTAATTGACGAGCGACCGGAAGAGGTTACCGATATGCAGCGCAGCGTTAGGGGAGAAGTTATTGCTTCTACTTTTGATGAGCCAGCTGAGCGCCATGTTAAGGTAGCGAATATTGTTCTGGAAAAAGCAAAACGTCTGGTAGAATGCGGACATGATGTTGTTATTCTATTGGATTCAATTACCCGTCTGGCAAGAGCTTATAATACCGTTCAACCGGCTTCCGGAAAGGTATTAAGTGGTGGTGTGGATGCCAATGCATTGCAAAAGCCAAAACGTTTCTTCGGAGCTGCCCGTAATATTGAAAATGGCGGTTCGTTGAGTATTATTGCTACAGCATTAACAGAAACCGGTTCCAAGATGGACGAAGTTATCTTTGAAGAGTTTAAAGGTACCGGTAATATGGAGTTGCAATTGGATCGAAAAATTGCAAACAAACGTATATTCCCTGCAATTGATCTTACGTCGTCAAGTACCCGTCGTGATGATTTATTACTGGACGAAGGTACGATCCAGAGAATGTGGATCATGCGTAAATACCTGGCAGATATGAATCCTGTTGAAGCAATGGATTTTATTAATGACAGGTTTAAAAAGACCCGAAATAACGAAGAGTTTCTGATCTCAATGAATGATTAAGAAATGATATTTATATAAAAAGGGCGTTTACAATTTGTAAACGCCCTTTTTAATTATTGGAAGTTTTATTTTAAACAGCCGAAGCCGGTTTTTTAGCTCTTATTAATAATATAAAGCCGATAATGATAAAAGGAATGCTCAGCCATTGTCCGGTCGAGAACATGCCTAATTCGTTTTCAAATCCGCCCTGGCTTTCTTTAACGTATTCCACTACAAAACGAACGGTCCAGAGTAATACCAGGAAGATGCCGAAAAGGTAGCCTAATTTCTCTCTGGCATTGGTTTTCCAGTATAGGAAGAATAAGATCAGGAATACGAAAACATATCCCAATGCTTCATATAGCTGTGCCGGATGTTTCGGGATTACGCTTTCCAGCAAAGGTGCAAACTGCGGATTGGTTTCAATGGCTTTGTAAGCTTCTGCTGGGTTGTTGATGTTTGTTAGCTGCATGGCTTCTCTCGGACTGAATTTGTCCTGTATAAAACGGATTCCTAAAGAAGAAGTGGTTTCATGTCCTATGATTTCCGAGTTGAAAAAGTTTCCAAATCGTACAAAAATACCGCCACAGGTAACCGGAATAACGATCCGGTCTAAAATCCAGAGAATCGGTTTGTGGATTATTTTTTTGCTGTAATAATACATGACTAATATGATGGCAATTGCCGCGCCGTGACTGGCTAAACCGGCAAATCCGGTAAATTCAAAGGATGGCTCAAATCGGAAAGGCAATAGTATTTCCAGTTTGTGATCTTTGAAATAATCCCAGTCATAAAAGAAAACGTGTCCTAAACGGGCTCCGATTAAGGTTGCAAAAACGGTATAAATAAATAAGGAGTCAAGTTTTTCGATGGAGATCCCTTCTCTCTGGTAGATGTGCTTCATAAGGTACCATCCTAATCCAAAGGCAACTACGAACATTAAGCTGTAATAACGAACGGTGAAAAAGCCTAAATCGATTCCGTGTGAAGGATTCCAAACAAACTGTAAAGCGTGTGTCATAATTAATTCTGTACTTTTTATTTCGGTAAAAATAGATAAATGAATTTTAAGGAGTATAATAATTAAGGTAAATTTAATTATAAAGTTACGGAACGGGATCGTAACCTTTTCCGCCCCAGGGGTTGCAGCTTATAATGCGTTTTGCGGCCAGCCAGCTTCCTTTTAGCAGGCCGTGTTTTTGCAGGGCTTCAATGGAATATTGAGAGCAGGTGGGAGAGTAGCGGCAGACGGATGGTGTGAATGGTGATATTGCCGTCTGGTAAAAGCGGATTAAAAAAACGAAAGGGAATATGATGATTTTTTTGAAATTCATTTTGCGGTAAATAAAAAATGATGAAGTTTTGGGCTTCATCATTTGGTGTTTGTATTTTTAACTAACGGTAAAGGAAGTACCTTCTTTTCCGTCTTTTAATTGTATTCCTAAAGTTAGCAACTGGTCGCGTATCTGGTCGGAGAGCTGGAAATTTTTATTGGCTCTCGCTTCATTTCTCATCCCAATCAGCATATTGATCACGCCCTCCAGTTTGTTGTTTTCATCGGCACTTAGTTTTTCGTTTTGCAATCCTAAAATGTCAAAAACGAAAGCTTTTATGGCCTTTTTAAAACTTTCTAAATCAGCGGCATTCAGGGTTTCCTTGGATTCTTTCAGCAGGTTGATGTAGCGAACGGCTTCAAAAAGCTGTGCAATCAGGATCGGGCTGTTAAAATCGTCATTCATGGCATCATAACAAGCCTGTTTCCAGGATTGAATGTTGATTGAAGAGGAAGCAGCCGGTTCAATTTCGTTTAGATTGTCAATAGCTTCCATTAAACGGTTGAATCCTTTTTCGGAAGCTAAAATGGCATCATCGGAAAAGTCCAGTATGCTTCTGTAGTGTGCCTGTAATATGAAAAAACGGGCTACTGCAGGAGAGAATGCTTTGCTCAGGATGTTGTTTTCACCCGAAAAAAGTTCTCTTGGCAGGATGTTGTTTCCGGTTGATTTTGCCATTTTTTTACCGTTAAGGGTAAGCATATTGGCGTGCATCCAGTAATTTACCGGAGAATGGCCGGTGCAGGCTTCATTTTGTGCGATTTCACATTCGTGGTGCGGGAATTTTAAGTCCATTCCGCCGCCATGTATGTCAAATCGTTCTCCTAAATATTTTGTGCTCATTGCGGTACATTCCAGGTGCCATCCCGGGAATCCGTCACCCCAGGGTGAAGGCCATCGCATGATATGCTGTGGTTCTGCGTTTTTCCAAAGCGCAAAATCCTGTGGGTTCTTTTTATCGGATTGTCCGTCAAGTTCCCGTGTGTTGGCAATCATGTCTTCGATATTTCTACCGCTTAAGATGCCGTAATTATTGGTTTTGTTGTATTTGATAACATCAAAATAGACGGAACCGTTTACGATGTAGGCAAATCCGTTATCGATGATTTGTTTGATGATTTCGATCTGTTCAATAATGTGCCCGGTTGCCGTTGGTTCGATACTTGGGGCAAGGTTGTTAAATAATTCCAGGATCTGGTGAAAATCAACGGTATATTTCTGAACGACTTCCATCGGTTCGATCTGGTCGATACGTGCTTTTTTGGCGATTTTGTCTTCGCCTTCGTCTTCATCGTCCACTATGTGGCCAACGTCGGTGATGTTACGGACATAACGAACTTTGTATCCAAGATGTTTCAGATATCGGTATATTAAATCAAAAGAGATAAAAGTTCTACAATTCCCAAGATGTACATTGCTGTAAACCGTAGGTCCACAAACATACATTCCAACATTTCCCTCATGAATAGGAGTGAAAAGTTCTTTTTCTCCGGAAAGAGAATTGTAAATTTTTAAATTTTGATTCTGATATAAATGCATCTTTTGTCTATTCGTTATTTGGTTATTAAACTATTTAATAAGTAACAAACTAAAACTGAGTGTCTAATTTAATGTAGTCCAGGAATTCTCTGCGTACTTTGTCTTCTTTAAATTTTCCTCCGAATTCTGCTGTTACGGTGCTGCTTTCGATGTCGCGGATTCCTCTGGAATTCACGCAAAGGTGTTTGGCATCAATAACGCAGGCAACATCCTGAGTGTTTAGTACTCTTTGTAGTTCCTGTACAATCTGGATTGTTAGTCTTTCCTGAACCTGAGGTCTTTTTGCAAAGAAATCCACGATACGGTTCATTTTGGAAAGTCCAACAACGGTACCGTTTGAAATATAGGCTACATGGGCACGGCCTACTATTGGAAGCAGGTGGTGTTCGCAGGTTGAATAAACAGTGATGTTTTTTTCAACAAGCATTTCGCCGTATTTGTATTTATTGTCAAAAGTAGAAGAGCTTGGTTTTTTGGAAGGATTTAAACCGCCAAAAATTTCTTTTACAAACATTTTGGCAACACGGTTAGGTGTTCCTTTTAAGCTATCGTCTGTTAAGTCTAATCCTAAAGTGTTTAGAATGCTTTCGACATCTTTTTTAATTGCGTTTATCTTTTCTTCGTCAGATATGTTAAAAGCATCCGGACGTAATGGGGTTTCAGCACTTGATGCTATATGATTGTCTCCCATTTCGTCATGCAAATCATCACTATGAATCATTATATAAGTTTTTAATGTAAGAAAATTTAGTTTGCAAAGATAACTAATAAACTTGATTCTGTATTCTGAATATAGTTGTAAATTAAGGATAAAATGTTAATCATTTAATAAAATAAAAAAGACCAAACCGGAGTTTAGTCTTTCTGAAATATTTTATGAGGAGATTCCTGTTTATTTTTTACAAGAACCGTCTTTATTCAGGAAAGTGGTGCAATAGTCACTCCATGAATAACACATCCATTGGGAAGTTACTCCTTTATTATCGATTACTCTCCATCGAAACCATTTTGAAGATAACATTTCCAGGGTAAGTGGTGAGGAAAAGATATAGTCATTATTTGATTTTGTGAAGTTGTTAGCATACTTGCTGTCGGTTGATTTGAAAAACACCGGTTTTTCCAAATATTCAGAAGGATTAATACCGCATGCGTTATTTTGTACCTCTATAGTATAGCCTTGTGTTAAATCTTGCGTCGTTGTTACCTTTAATATAGCATTTTCAGCAGAATTTACCGAAGTAAGTGTCAGGGTAGATTTTGCATTCTGTGCAGATAAAGAGGTAATGAATAATAGAAATAATCCTATAATGCTTTTGGAATAAAATTGTTTCATATGAAATTTCAGGTTGGTTATAGGTTGTAAAACTATAAAAAAAATCGAATAATTGTCAATGTAACAGAGTTATTTAACTATAAGCTGGTTTTTTGTTAGGAGATTTTGGTTAAAATGTTAATTTTCATAGTAAAAACTTTTTTTTTCTTCAATAAAGTTAATTGTTTCTTAATT
Source organism: Flavobacterium sp. UBA4197 (assembly GCF_002379575.1). Taxonomy (NCBI): domain Bacteria; kingdom Pseudomonadati; phylum Bacteroidota; class Flavobacteriia; order Flavobacteriales; family Flavobacteriaceae; genus Flavobacterium; species Flavobacterium sp. UBA4197. Next base: position 2,147 of record NZ_DFUB01000005.1, on the reverse strand, counting down.
TTATGTAAATTTCGCGTTCCAAAAAACTAATTCATAATGAGAAATAATTACCTGTTATTGTTATTATTTTGCATTTTCTCGGTCAACATGTTTGCGCAAGCCCCCGGCTGTGCCAATGTTCAAGGAGGAGATGTTAACGGTAATCCTGTCGCTCCTATCTGTAATCCGGGTGAGTGTAGGGATCTTACAGCAACATTTTTACAAACCGGAGGAACCAATACTTATGCGGTATCCTCTGTAAATTATGCCCCGCCATTTCCGTTTACCGGTGGAACTCCTGTTTCAGTGAATGTTGACGATGTTTGGTCAAACGCTATTACACTGCCATTTAAATTCTGTTATTTCGGAGTAAATTACACAACTTGTTATGTGGGATCAAATGGAATTATTTCATTTACAGCGCCTGCTAATCCTTTGTTTTGTGATTATGCTATACCGAATGCGCAGCTTCCAACTACGGCAGCGGGTATGCACCGTAATGCGATTATGTTGTATCAGGATATCGATCCAAGATTTTCAAGACCGGCAAATCAACCACAAATTTCGGTTAATTATCAGGTGTTAGGAGCGTATCCATGTAGATCGCTTGTTGTGAATTTTACTAATGTACCTTATTATTCTAGTGGGAATGATTCACATGTGGATAATACTTTTCAAATAGTATTGTATGAAACAACAAATGCCATTGAGTTTTATGTAAAAGCAAGACCAAATCCTGCTTCGGTAATATCAAGTCCTATTAATGGAGGACGAGTAGTTTTAGGTATTCAGAATGCTGCGGGTACTGTTGGTTTTACACCTCCGGGCAGAAATACGGGGACCTGGACAGTAACCACTCCTGAGGCATGGCGTTTTACTCCGTCTGGTCCTTCAAATGTAACATTCCAATGGTTGTTGAATGGTGATCCAATCAGCACCAATACTTCTATTACCGTATGTCCGACGGCTTCAACAACGTATACCGCTGAAGCGACTTATACGGCCTGTGACGGAACCAAAACAATTATTCAGGATAATGTAGATGTTATTTATGCTCCTTTTTCAGTTAACGAGCCTAATGATTTATATAAATGCCCGGGAGATACTTCTTGCTGGGATTTGACCGTTAATAATCCTGTGGTTTTAGGTGCCCTGAATCCTGCGGATTATCCGGTCACTTATTATCCGACTTTGGCGGATGCCCAGATTGAAGCGAATTATATTCCGACACCGGACTGCTATTTCCCAGCAGCTGGTAATAATACAGTATATGTAAGAGTTAATAACCCTAGCTCTGATTGTTATGATATAAAAAGTTTTGAACTATTAATAGGAGGAACAACACCTCCCGATTTTACACAGGTTGGACCATATTGTATCGGGTCTAACCCGGCACCACTTCCTACAACTTCTAATGATGGTTTTCAGGGAACCTGGAATCCGGCGACTATTAATACGACTGCTGTAGGAACGACTACTTATACTTTCACACCTGATCCAGGTCAGTGTGCATCTTCTACAACTATGGATATCCAGATTATTGATGCACCAACGGCTGCTATAGCTAATGGAGCAACAGTGTGTTCTGGTACGTCTACAACATTAAACGTTAGTGGTACACCAAATGCAACAGTAGACTATACTGTTGGTAATAACCCTACAACTATTCCATTGACTTTAGATCCTTCCGGGAACGGAACGATTACAACACCGGTTCTAACAGCAGATACTACCTTTACTATTGTAAATGTTACTTCTGCAGGAACGCCTTCATGTTCTCAGGCAATGTCCAGTTCTGTACTGGTTTTGGTAAAACAATTACCAACAGCTACAATTTCAGGAACAGCTACAATCTGTTCCGGACAAACAGCTGTTATCACCTTTACAGGAACAGCAGGTGCTACCGTTCATTATACTGCAGACGGTAACCCGGCAGATATTACATTGGATGCTTCTGGAAACGGAACAGTAACTACTCCTGTATTAACTGCAGATAGTACTTACACTTTAGTAGATATCGATTCTAATGGTACGCCGAACTGTTATAATACGTTAACAGGTAGTGTAACAATCACTGTCAATGCATTACCAACGGCTACCATCAGCGGGGCGACAACAATCTGTTCGGGTGACACAGCGGTGTTGACTTTTAACGGTACACCAAATGC